>DLKD01000139.1:0-6217 GCA_002477755.1 Gordonia sp. UBA7599 | reverse complement strand
TCGACCTCGTCGACGATGGCGTAGGCATGGCCGCGCTGGACCTGCTGCTCGAGGGCGTGCGCCATGTTGTCGCGCAGGTAGTCGAAGCCGAACTCGTTGTTGGTGCCGTAGGTGATGTCAGCCTGGTAGGCCCGCTGGCGGACCTCCGGCGACGACATCGCCGACAAGATCACGTCGGTTTCCAGACCCAGGAAGCGGTGGACACGCCCCATCCACTCGGAGTCGCGCTTAGCCAGGTAGTCGTTGACGGTCACGACGTGCACGCCCTTACCGGTCAACGCGTTGAGATACGCCGGGAGCACACAGGTCAGGGTCTTGCCCTCACCGGTCTTCATCTCGGCGATGTTGCCGAAGTGCAACGCGGCGCCGCCCATGATCTGAACGTGGAAGTGCTTCTGATCCAGCACGCGCCACGCTGCCTCGCGGGCCACCGCAAACGCCTCGGGCAGCAACTCGTCGAGCGTCTCGCCGTCGGCCAGCCGCTCCTTGAACTCTCCGGTCTTCGCGCGCAGTTCGTCGTCGGTGAGCGCGGCGGTCTCGTCCTCGAGGGCTTCGACGTGGCCGGCAATGACGTCGAGGCGCTTGACCATCCGGCCTTCGCCGACGCGGAGGAGCTTGTTCAGCACTGGCAATCCCTTGTGTTAACCGTGAGTGTTCCGCCCGATGTCAGTCCCCACGAGGGGCGCTGACATCGGGCCCTCTGACATGGTACGGAACGCTCACGCACAGTGCCGCAGCACGTCCTCCGGCGGGTCAGGTCAGGCGCAGCAACCCGTAGTCGAACGCGTGGCGGCGATAGACCACCGACGGTCGGTCCGTCTCCTTGTCGTGGAAGAGGAAGAAGTCGTGTCCGACGAGTTCCATCTCGTACAGGGCGTCGTCGACGGTCATCGGCACCGCCGAGTGCTCTTTGACGCGGACGACCTGGCCGGGCTCGTGGTCGTCGACCGCGTAGTGGTCGACATCCGCGTCGGCGACCGTACCCGCGACGCTGTTAACAGAGGCCACCCCGTTCGCGGTGGCCTCGGCGACCGACGTCGGAGTGCGCAGGCCGTAGTGGATCTCGCGGCGCGTCTTCGCCCGGCGCAGCCGCGACTCCATCTTGTCCAGGGTCAGTTCGAGCGCCGCGTAGAAGTTCTCGCCACCGGCCTGCGCCCGCACCACCGGGCCGCGGCCCGTCGCGGTGATCTCGACCTGCTGGCACGCCTTGGACTGGCGGCGGTTGCGCTCGTGGAAGAGCTGCACGTCGAACCGGTAGATCGACGGGTCCAGCCGCTCGAGTCGGGCCAGCTTGTCCCGCACGTAGACGCGGTAATGATCGGGGATCTCGACGTTTCGTCCGGAGAAGTTGACCGCGGCTTCGGGTTCGGCCGGCTCTGCTGAGACCACCGTGCCCGGAGGGCGGGTGAAGGCTGCCTCAGCATCGAACGGATGCTCCGCCTCGCGCGATCGGTTGACCTTCGACTCGCGGTGGCCCTTGCGGTGAATGACGGACGACATACAACTTCCTCCTAGTGGCGGAACGGAAAAACCATGCCGGCCGGCGACCGGCACCCAGTGGCAGCGGCGTCACCTCCCCGAAGAACTTTGACATCGACCGTAGTCGCCTCCGCACGTCGCTGCCAGGTTTTACCTCCACGGGGCGAGTCGAACGTGATGTGATTGGCCCGACGGGGCGGGGGCCGCAGGTGGGGGAATCGAATCGGTTCACACCCGGCGTCCTATTGGGGGCGCTGGTCGACCTCGTGCTGCCCGTAGTCTGCGGTGGCTGTGGCCGCCCCGGTGCGCAGTGGTGCACCCGCTGCGCAGCAGTGGTGGCCGACGTCCCGCGGGCGGTGACACCGCGCGTGAATGCCGGCGTCCCGGTGTGGGCGCAAGGCCCCTACCGGGACCCACTGCGGGGCGCGATTGTCGGCGTCAAGGAGCACGGACGACGCGACCTCGTCGAACCGCTCGGCAGCAGCCTTGCGAGAGTCCTGGTGACGCTGGCGCGTTGGGGCGAGGTACCCGACGCCCGGCGGTTGGTCCTCATTCCCGCACCCACGCGCACAGCTGCTGCCCGACGTCGGGGCGGCGACCCGGTCGAGGCCTATTGCCGCGCAGCAGCACGATGCATGGGCCCCGACGTCGCAGTCGCCCCGGTCTTGCGGACCGCCGGATGGGTGAGGGACTCAACCGGCTTGGGCGCCGGGGCACGCCACGCCAACCTGCGCGGAGCAATCACCGCGCGCACCGAGGAGGCACCGGCGTTGACCGGTCCCGGCGCCGCGGTCGTGCTCGTGGACGACGTGATCACCACCGGAGCCACCGTCGCCGAATCCGTGCGGGTGTTGGCTGCGGCAGGAATCCAGGTCGATCTCGTCGTCGTGCTCGCCGCCGCGGACTAGCCGGTCACGGCAGCACCGGGATCATGTCTGCTCCCCTGGCGGCCGACACGTCGACCCAGGTCTGGTCCCGGGTGGACGTACTGGTCGACAATGTGAGCACACCACGGCTGTCGCCCACGTACGTCGACGACAGGTTGGCCGCCACGGCATGGACCGGCGGTGCGAGGTTGCCCGAGACCAACCCAGCCGCCGACAGGCCCGACACCGGCACCTGGGTCACCGGCGTCTCGGTGACATCGCGTGCGATAACCAGCGTCGTCGGCGACGCCCAGTCCAGCGCCACTGCCCGGTTGCCGATGTTGTAGGCCGCAAACCTGGGATAGGCGAGCTCGACCTGCCCGTCGTCGCGGTCCACTATCACCGCGAACAGCACCTGTCCGCCGACGATCAGTGCCACTCGGACCCCATCGGGCGAGACCTGCAGATCACTGATCGGCCCTTGCGCCACTGCGGCGAGCGCCGCAGTGTCCACCACCGAAGTGTGCAATCCGCCTTCGCCCATCGACCACCGCGTCGGGCGCCCATCGAGCACGGCCCACACGTCGTTGCCTGCCCCGAACGACGGACGGGTGATGGAAGCGCCCGTGGCCAGCGGCTGCACGGCGCCGCCGTAAAGGCCGGTTACCAGTTGGGGGCGAGCACCCCCGGGAGGCGCCGGTTGCGCCGGCGCGCCCGCGGTGGGACGCGGACCACGCACTGCGGCGATTCGGGTGCGGTCACTGCTCACGCTCGCCGACCGCACCTGGTCGCCGTCGTTGAGGTTCCCCGCAATCGGGACGAGCCGTCCGTCGACCACGTTGTGATAGCGGCCGTTGCTGATGACGTCGAGCGCATCGACCGAACTCGACGACGCCGTCGGCGAGTGCCGCTGCACGTCGGCGACGGCGATCCCGTCGGGGCGGTCCGGCAGCAGTGGCTCGCCGTCGAGGGTGATCGCATACGGCGCTGGCGCGTCGACGCTGTTCAGCGTCCAGACGAGCTGGGCCGCGATCAGCGAGCGGACCTCCGGGGCCGGCGATCCGGCCCGCCGCAGATCGATCCGGACGCCGCCGCCCTCGCGGACGGCCACAGTGCCGAGCTGGGTACCGGTCGGGATGGCCGAAGCCGTGGACCGCGCCAAGTCGAGGCTGGGACCGGCGAGCAACCGTGCCACCACCGACCCCGGCCCGGTCTGGCCGATGTAGAACCACCTCGGGTCGCCGATGAGCCTCGACTGGCTCTGATCGGTGAAATACAGGGTGACGAGGCGGTACGTCGCCTCGAATTGGGTCCGGTCGATCAACACCCCTGGCGGCAGCGGGCCGTCGATGCGCCAACCGACGTTGCTGCGGGCGAGCTTGATGGTGCTCTCCACGCGCCCCGTCGCGGGGAGGAGTTGCCCGTTGACCTTCAGCGACGCCGTGTTGTCGCCAACCACCCGCACAGTCGCGGTCGTGTCGGTGCGCGAATCCAGCAGGACGTTGACGTTGCTCACCACTGCGGAATCACCGCGGTCGTCCCACCGCGCGGCGTTCTCCGGCGTGAGGAATGCGCGAGCGGACGTATGCGCCGCAGTGGGATCGGCGGTCGCCTTGAGGAAGGCGTACACCAGCGCCTCGGGGTCCATCGTCGCGTTCGGCTTGGGCAGCGGCTTGGTGTCGGGGCGGCGTTCGAAGGTCTTCAGAGGCTGTGGAGACGAGTCGGTGGGGATCGCGACGCACCCCGACGCGACAACGGCGACCGCTGCCAGCAGCACCACCAGTGCGGCGCGGACCGGGCCCACGGGCGGCCTCACCGCTTCGCCCCCGCCGGGCCAGCACCGCTCGCGGTATCGGTCGGGCGCAACGGCAGAGGGCTACCGAGCACCTTGTGGCCCCGTATGAGTGGCAGGGTCAGACGGAAGTTGGCGCCCTTGCCCGGTTCACCCCACGCCTCCAGCCGGCCGGAGTGCAGATTCGCGTCCTCGACGCTGATCGCCAACCCGAGGCCGGTGCCACCGGAGCGGCGGTGTCGCGAGGGGTCAGAGCGCCAGAACCGGTTGAACACCAGCTTCTCCTCCCCGGGGCGCAATCCGACGCCGCGGTCGCGCACAGTAACCGCCACAGCGTCCCCGTCAGTCCGCATCGTGAGGGTGACGGGGCGTTGCTCGGAATGGTCGATCGCGTTGGCCAACAGGTTGCGCAGGATCCGCTCGACGCGTCGCGGGTCGATCTCGGCCACGACAGGCGTCTCGGGGAGGTCGACGATGAGCTCGGTGCCGGTGTCGTCGGCGAGGTGGCGAACCGTGGCCAGCGCCGCCTCGATGGGGATGGACATGGGCATCTGCTCAGCGGCCAGCTCGGCCATACCGGCGTCGTGCCGGGAGATCTCGAGCAACTCGGTGAGGAGCGTCTCGAAGCGGTCGAGTTCCTTGTCGAGGAGTTCCACCGACCGCTTGCGAACGGGGTCGAGTTCGTCGCGACCCTCATACAGCAGATCCGAGGCCATCCGCACCGTCGTCAGCGGCGTGCGCAGTTCGTGCGAGACATCGGAGGTGAACTGCCGTTGCAGCCCGCCGAACTCCTCGAGGTGGGCGATCTGGCGCTGCAGGCTCTCGGCCATGTCGTTGAACGCGACCGCCAACCGCGCCATGTCGTCCTCGCCGCGCACCGGCATGCGCTCGGACAGCCGGCCACTGGCGAACCGGACGGCGACGCGGGCCGCGGATCGCACCGGGAGCACGACCTGCCGGGAGACGAGCCAGGCGATCGCGGCGAGGAGGCCCAGGAGCACGATGCCGCTACCGAGCAGCGTGCGGAACACGAGGTTGACGGTGGCCTGCTCGGAGGTCAGCGGGAACACCAGGTACAGCTCGAGGCCGGGGATCGCCGCGTTCGTCGGTGTTCCGACGAGGAGTGCCGCGGCCCTCGCGCCGCCCGTCGTCTCCACCGTCGAATACTGGTAGGCGACTTGACCGCTCTGCACCATCGACCGCAGGTTCGGCGGTATCGCCGCGACCGGGCCGACGCCGAGTTCGGCGGCACCGCTGCCCGGGCCGCGCACCAGCAGGACCGTGTCGAACGCGCCAACTGCACGTGCGCCGGCCCCGGACTCCCCGGTATCCCGCTCGGTGAGCAGTGCCCGCGTCTGGCGCAGCCGGGTGATGACGGGTGTAGACGGGTCCGGGCTAGCCAGGTCGCGCTCTACGACAGCGCGCGCGCGGTCGATCTCCTCGCCGGCGGCCGCCAGCTTCGCGTCGAGCAGGCTGTTGGTGATCTGAGTCATCAGCACGAAGCCCAGGACCACGAGGACGACCAGCGACAACGCCAGGGTCGATGCGACCACACGCAACTGCAGGGAGCGACGCCAGACACCGCCGAAAAGATTGCCAAACCGGGTCAGCGAACGGCGTACCCGTGCGGTCGCGCTATTGGGGTGGCGCGGTCGGAGAGTTCGTGCCCGGCCGCTCCGGTCACTCACGGCGGCCCGGCTTTGTAGCCGACACCCCTCACGGTCAGGACGATCTCCGGGTTCTCCGGATCCGTCTCCACCTTGGCACGCAGACGCTGCACATGGACGTTGACCAGGCGTGTGTCAGCCGGGTGCCGGTAGCCCCAGACCTGCTCCAACAGCACGTCGCGGGTGAACACCTGGCGGGGTTTGCGGGCCAGCGCCACGAGCAGGTCGAACTCGAGCGGGGTCAGCGAGATCGGCACACCATCCCGGGTCACCTTGTGCGCCGGGACGTCGATCTCCACCGGGCCGATGGACAACATCTCGGCGGGCTCGTCGTCGGTCCGGCGCAGACGGGCACGGATGCGGGCGACGAGTTCCTTCGGCTTGAACGGCTTGACCATGTAGTCGTCGGCGCC
>DLKD01000008.1 GCA_002477755.1 Gordonia sp. UBA7599 | reverse complement strand
AACGTCGGCGGTGCGGGAGGCGCCGGCGGCACCACGGGTGCCGGGGGTACCGGTGACTGCACCCCTGTCGGCGGGCTGTACTGGCCGGGCTGCTGCGTCTGCACCAGACCCTGCGGCGGACCGAACTGCTGCGGCGACGGCGCCTGCCCGTTCGTACCGTTCGGGTAGTACGGCGCCGGGCTGGCCTTCGGCTTGCGACGCAGGCCCAGGATCAGACCCAGAATCAGCAGGACCGCAATCAGCGCGAGGAGCGGACCGAGCCACACCCACACGTTCGACTCCTTGGCCGGCTGTTCCACGCTGACCAGTGTCGCCCCGTTGCTCTGCAGGTACGAGCGCAGCGCGACGTTGTCGGTGATGAAGCCAAACTCCGAGGTCTCCTCTTGCGAAATGGTCTTGTTCGAGTTGGTCCCCACGACCTCGCCAGACGAGTTGACGGTGGGGCCGCCCGACATGCCCTTGCCGATCGTCGCCGACACCTCGGTCTGCATAATGCCGCCTTCCTTCTGCTGGCGGGATGACACGGTGCCGGACTTGAACGACGGCTGCGGCAGGGTGATGTCGTCGCTGACGCGCCTCACCTGGCCGGGGAAGCCGACGCTCGTGATGGACTCACCGACCTTCGGGGCGTCCTTGGCGATCGGCAACGCGGTCAACGCACCGACATTGGCGTTCATCTTGAGGACCGCATTGTCGCCGTCGCGGGTCGACTGAGCATTGACGACCTGCATCGTCGTCCAGTCGCGGATCACCTGGTTGGGCCCGGCCGACTGCTTGCCACGCACCTCGACAGTCGGGTTGGCGCCGTCGCCGCCCTCACCTCGCACCGCCCAGGCCTGCCGGATCGATTGCTGGAAGATACGGTTCGCCCAATCGGCGTCGCGATTCTGCGTCTTGGCCAGCGCGATCACGGCTTCTTTGCGGAGATTGGTCCTAATATCGTCGGCCCCGGTGTAGGCACAGTGTCCCGCGGTCGCGATGTAACCACTCGGGTCGACGATGTAACCGGTGCAAGTCGTCATAAACGACACGTCATCCGACCATTGGGGACCCGATTCGAATGGGATCTGAACCTGGCCGGTCCACTCAGATATTAGGAACACCAGAGCCTTGCTGACCCTCTCGTTCACCGAAACGGGATCGGCGCTGGCGGGCCCCGACCCGGTCATGACAGCAAGTGCGGCGGCAACCGCCACGACACAAGACTTGATCGTCCTATTCACCTGTACCCCAATCAGACTGGGCGCGAGCCCGAAGCAATCGGCCGAGAGTAACACGCACAATATCCACCTACCCGGACGACGACGCGGCGTTGCGGCGAATCCGTGAGAACAGCCAACCACCAGCGGCGGTCGGTGGCAATAGGAACGTCCGTCGTGCAGCTAGACAAGAGAGACGTGAAACGCCGATAACGCCCAAACCGGCAAGGCGAACGAGTCGGCCGATAAGCCGGATCCTGTCCCGCATATGCGGGGGCAGCCATCCATCTGGACACACCGTCGCCGGGTGCCTCAAGCGGTCCACCCGCGGGCTCGGGCGAGCAGCCCTCGAACGCCCGCGCACCCGCACCACGTGGTGCGGGCTTCGACCTTGCTCCGGGTGGGGTTTACCTAGCCGACGCGGTCACCCGCGCCGCTGGTGCGCTCTTACCGCACCGTTTCACCCTTACCGGCTCGCGCCGGCGGTTTGTTTTCTGTGGCACTGTCCCGCGGGTCACCCCGGGTTGCCGTTAACAACCACCCTGCTCTGTGGAGTCCGGACTTTCCTCGACGCACGGCGCACCAGATCCTGGCCGTTCCGCGCGCCGCGGCCGCCTGGCCGACTCGTTCGCCCGTTCAGGGTACATGGCGACGGCGCTCAGACGACTATCCGAGCGGGTAACTGCGCAGGTGGGAGGTGTCGTTGACCAGTCGGCCCACCGATCCGCCGTCGTCGAAGTACTCCACCAGCGATACCGATGCCAAGTCCAGGTGCAGCCCGTGCAACAGTTCGGGGCCCACGCGCATCGCCGCACGGATCATCGATTTGATCGGCGTGACGTGGGTGACCAGGACGACGGTCTGCCCGGCGTGCTCGGCGACGATGGTCTCGCGTGCCGTCGCTACGCGCGCCTCGGCGTCGGCGAAACTCTCCCCGCCCGGCGGCGCCACCGTCGTATCGCGCAGCCATGCCCGGTGCACCTCGGGGTCGCGGCGGGCGGCCTCGCTGAAGGTCAGCCCCTCCCACTGCCCGAAGTCGGTCTCGATGAGTCCCTCGTCGACGGTGACGGGCAGTCCAGTCGCGGCGGCCAGCGGCGCAGCGGTCTCGCGCGTGCGCCGCAGCGGCGAACAGATAATCGCCGAGATCGGCCAGTTCGCCAGGCGGCCCGCAACCCGCGCCGCTTGGTCAAGGCCGACGGCGGTCATCGCGACGTCGTCGCGCCCGGAATACCTCCGGTCCACCGATAGAGGCGTCTGCCCGTGGCGCAGCAGCACCAGCCGCGTCGACGTCGAGGCCGACGACGAGCCCACCGCTACAGCCCCGACTCGTGGGTCCGGATCAGCAGCGCACCGCACTCCTCGCAGCGCGCGACGTCGTCCTCGTCGAGGGTGGCCAATTGCGACAGCGTGCCGCGGTCGAGTTCCATCCGGCAGGCACCGCAGCGGCGCTGCCGCAGCAGACCGGCACCGGGCTTGCCGTGGGAAATCTGACGGTCGTACACCGCCAGCAACTCGCCTGGCGCGTCAGCGACGATCGCACCGCGCCGCTGCTGCAGGTCTGCGGTCTTCTCGTCGAGGTCGGCAGCCGCGGCATCACGTCGGGCCCGCACGCCCTGCGATTCCTCCTCGAGCGAGGTGACCGTGGCCTGCGCGCGGTCGCGCTCGGCCGCAACGGCCTCCTGCTGCTCCATGAGATCGATCATCTCGTCCTCGGCGATTGAGCGACGCCGCTGCAGACCGGCGAGTTCGTGCTGCAATTCCGAGAGCGCCTTGGGCGCCATGCCCGATCGGTTCAGCAGTTCCGAGTCGTGCTCCTCGCGCGTGCGCATGCCGTTGATCTCCGAATCAAGGCGCCCGGCCTCCCGGTCGAGGTCCTCGGCCGCGATATCCGCGCGGGTCGCATCATCGCGCGCCGCGGAAATGCGCTCGGCGATCTCGGCGAGCTCACGGTCCTCGGGCAGATTCGCACGCTGGTGGCGCACCCTGGCCAGATCCCCGTCGACCTCTGCAACCTCGAGCATGATCCGCTGCCGCGCTGCCTCGACCTTCACGTGCGCGAGTCTAGCGCTCGGCGCTCGCGTGCAATCCGAACGGATCGGTCGGCCCGGCATGGACATCGGTTGGGACCCCGAGCGACTCGAGAATTCCCGCCGCCTGCGCGCACCACGGGAACTCGGTGGCCCAGTGGCCGGCATCGACGAGGGCCGGTCCCCCGGCCCGCAGTGCCTCGTCGACGACGTGGTGGCGCAGATCGCCGGTGAGGTACACGTCGGCCCCCGAAGCCGCAGCGGCGCCGATCAACGAATCACCCGCGCCGCCGCACACTGCGACCCGCCGGATCCGACGGTCGGGATCGCCGGCGGCGCGGATGCCCCAGGCAGAACGTGGTAACCGCGCGGCGGCCAAGTCGGCGAACTCGCGCAACGAGACCTCGGCGGCCAGCACGCCGACCCGACCCAGCCCGACGCTGTCGGCACCGCCGGTGCCGGGCGTGTCCGCTAGCTCCAGGATGTCGAAGGCCGGTTCTTCGTATGGGTGCGCGGCCCGCAGCGCCGCCAGCACCCCAGCGCGCAACCGACGAGCCGCGACGACCTCGATGCGTGCTTCGACGACCTCGGTCAGACCGCCGATCGAACCGATCGCCGGGCGGGCCCCGGGCAGCGGCTCGAACTGGCCGACGCCCTGCACCGACCACGCACACTGCCGGTAGTCGCCAATCTCACCGGCACCCGCGGCGAACAACCCGTCCCGTACCTGGGCCGCGGAATCGATCGGCACCATGACCACCCATTTGTCCAACTCGGTGGGAATGGGTTCCAGCGGGGCGGTGTCACGCACACCCAGTGCGTCGGCAAGGGCGTCGGACACCCCTGGGCGCGCACTGTCGGCGTTCGTGTGGGCGGTGTAGAGCGCACATCCCCCGCGGATCAGCCGGTGGATGAGCGCACCCTTCGGTGTCGACGCCGCCACGGTATCCACGCCGCGCAGCAGCAAGGGATGGTGCGCGACGACGAGCCCGTACCCACCGGCGACGGCGGCCTCGACCACGTCCGAGGTCACGTCCACGCACACCAGAGCGCGTGCGACCGTTTCCCCCGTATCTCCGCAGACCAGCCCAACCGAGTCCCAGCTCTGCGCCAGCCGTGGTGGATAGGCCTCCTCAAGTTGGCTGATTATCCGGTCAAGCGTCGCTGCCTCAGTCACTGCCCACCTCCTCCAGCACTGATTCCAGTGCCCGGGATAGATCATCGACGACGTCGGGCGCGCGAACCGCGAAACGCAGGTACTCCGGGCCGAGACCGGTGAAGTTCTCGGCACTGCGCACCGCGAACCCGCGCCGTGCCAGGGCAACCCGGATCTGCGATGCGCGGGCGTGCCGGACCAGCACGAAGGGGGCAGCAGGCTCGACCGGCAGATGCAGGCCTGCCGCCGTCAACCGCTGGCACAAGTAGGCCCGGTCGGCAACCACCCGTGCCGCTGCTGCCTCCACGTACGCGCGGCCCAGTGGACCGGCACACGCGCGCAGGGCCGCCAGCACCGGCGAACCCACCGGCCAGCTGCGCCGGCTGCGGGTGAGTTCGGCAATCACCGGCGGCGCAGCCAGCAGGTATCCCGCCCGCAATCCGGCGAGGCCGAACGTCTTGGTGACGCTGCGCAACACGACGACGTCGTCGCGGCTTTGATCGGCCACCGACTCCCCCGGGGCCAGGTCGGCAAACGCCTCGTCGACGACGAGCAGGCGCCCATCCGCGCGCAGGTCCAGCACGTCGGTGGCCGGGTGCAGCACCGACGTCGGGTTCGTCGGGTTGCCCACCACGACGAGGTCGGCGTCGTGGGGAATGTCGTCGTGGACATCGGCGAGCCGCCACGGCGCGGACCCGACCACCTCGGTGACCGTGACGCCCGCGCGACGCAGCAGCGACACCGGCTCGGTGAATGAGGGGACGACGACGGCGGCGCGTCGCCGACCCAGTCCTGCCACGAGTTCGAAGCCCTCGGCCGCACCGTTGAGCAGGAGCACTTCTTCGGGAGGCCGGCCGTGCAGCTGTCCGAGGGCCGTGCGGGCGGCCTCCTCGTCGTCGGCGCGCGGGTAGGCGGCAAGGCCGCCAATCGCTCCAACCACAGCGTCGACAACAAAATCGGGCGGTCCTGGCGCAACGTTGACGGCGAAATCGACCATCCCGGGCAACGCGTCGGCATCCCCATGACGGTCCGGATCCATACCGGCGAGCGTACCGACCCGAGCGGACGCACCCCGCCCCCCGTAGTCTGGAGGTGCGATGACTGAGAACCTTCTCATCTGTGTTGTGTGCACCGGCAACATCTGCCGGTCACCCATGGGACAGAACATCCTGCGACACGCGCTCGCGCAGGCGGGCCTCGACGACCGGGTCGACGTGGTGAGCGCCGGAACCAGCGGTTGGCACGTGGGCCACCCGGCCGACAACCGCGCCCGCACCGAGTTGCTCGCGCACGGGTATTCCGACCATCACGTCGCGGCCCATCTCGGCCCGCAGCACTACGACGCCGATCTTGTCCTGGCGATGGACTCCGAGCACGTGCGGATGCTCGAGCGCAAGCGCCAGCTGCGCGACCGCGTGCGCCTGCTGCGCAGCTTCGACCCGGCGGCCGGCCCCCATACCGACGTACCCGACCCGTACTACGGCACCCAAGCCGACTTCGCCCAGACTCGCGTCCTCATCGAATCCGCGGTCCCGGGCATCCTCGACTGGGTCCGGGTGCGCCTGGGCGAAACCGTCGTGAGCTGAGGATGTCGGCGCTACGCGTGCTGCTGCGACCCGGCTGGATCGCATTGGGCCTGGTCGTCGTCGCCTTCGCGGCACTTTGTTTTTCCGTGCTCGCACCGTGGCAGCTCGGGAAGAACTCATCGACGACCGAACGCAACGATCTCATCCGCCACGCGGTCGCGACGGCCCCGGTACCGCTGGGCGAGGTCGTAGCCGATCCGTCGGTGTTCGACCCGAAGACTGAGTGGCGAGAAGTCGTCCTCACCGGCCGCTACCGGCCCGCTCAACAGATCTTGCTGCGCCTGCGCAGCATCGAGGGCCAGCCCGCGGTGGAGGTGCTCACGCCGTTTGAGACCGACCACGGGGCGTTCCTCGTGCACCGGGGATTCGTCCGGCCGCCCAAGGCCGCTGATCTCCCAGCGGTCGCACCTCCGCCAGCGGGCACCGTGACCATCCATGGACGCATCCGCGCCAGCGAGGGCACCAGTCCTGGACGGGGCGTTGCCCCCATCGGCCACACCATGACCGCCTACAGCATCGACCCCGCCGACGCCGGGCGCGCTCTGGGTACGTCTCTGGCGCCCTTCTACCTGCAGTTGTCGGCGGACCAGCCGGGATCGCTGTCCCCTATCGCGCTGCCGCAGTTGGAGTCGGGCCCGTACCTGTCCTACGGCCTGCAGTGGCTCGCGTTCGGGATCATGGCGCCGCTCGGCGTCGCCTATTTCCTCTACAGCGAGATCCGCCAGCGGCGTCGACGGCCTGCGGATGCGGCCGATGCGCCTGCCGGCACGAAGGAGCGGCTGCGCGCCGCGGGCATCCGCAGCGGGTCAGCGCAGCGGCCCACGATTGGCGCAGCACCCACCGCTGGGGACGCCGACGACGAGGTCAAGCGCAAGCTTGCCGACCGCTACGGGAGCGGCTGAACGCCGACCGACCAGCGGTGAGCACGACGGCAACCACGAGGGACCCGGCCCGCACTCGGCGCGACAAGTGAACCGCGGCACGCACATCTGCCACACCGGGCCGCCTTCCACCGCCGAGGACCGGGCGGTCCTCGGTGTAACCGCGATAGGCCGTCGGTCCGCCGAGTGTCAGGTCCAGCGCACCGGCGAACGCCGCCTCGACGACGCCCGCGTTGGGGCTGGGGTGCCGGTGCGCATCGGCTTTCCATGCCTGTGCGGCCTGGCGGGGCCGCGGACCGAGCAGCACCGCCAGGACACCGCCCAGCCGGGCGGGCAGGTAGTTGGCAACATCGTCGAGGCGGGCGCTGGCCCAGCCGAACTCTCGGTGACGCTCGGTGCGGTAGCCGACCATCGCGTCGAGCGTGTTGACCGCACGGTAGGCCAGGGCGCCTGGCGCCCCGCCGACGGCCGCGGCGAGCAACGGGGCCACCGCCGCGTCGGAAGTGTTCTCAGCGATCGACTCGACCGCCGCCCGACAGATCCCGGCCTCGTCGAGTGCCGCCGGGTCGCGCCCGCACAGGCTCGGGACCAGCGCCCGCGCCGCCTCGATGTCCCCCGCATCGAGCGCATCGGCCATCGACTCCCCGACCGCGGCCAGTGACCGGCCACCCAGCGCCGTCCACGTCGCGATCACGACGCCGAGCGCACCGAAGCGCGACAGCACGGCCCCGACAAGAGCGGTCGCTGCTACGCACACCGCCGTGAACACCGCTCCCCGCGCCCGTGTCGGCGCGTAGATCGCTTCTTCAAGCGCAGCCGCACAGCGGCCGAACCCGGCCACCGGGTGCCACCGACGGGGGTCACCGACGGCGCTGTCGGCAAGTGCCCCGACGACGATCCCGGCGGCGGTATCCATGCCGTGATCGTATCGACCGGCGATGGAGCGAGCCCAATTGAGTGAGCCCAAATAGAGTTGGCGCCGTGGCACCGCGCAACACCGAACCGGCCCCGGGGGTCTACCCGATCGACACCGGGACTGCCGAACTCTCTGCCTCGGGTTCGGGTTGGCTGGTGTGCATCAACGGGGCCGAGAGCAGCCACATCGATCCCGACCACCCCGAGCGACTCGATTTCGAATACATGCGCCAGATGGCGCTGATCGTCGAGGAGCGGTTCTCCTCCGCGCCGCGCCCACCGCGCGCCCTGCACCTGGGGGCCGCCACCTGTGCCCTGCCCCGCTATCTCGACCACCGATTCCCCGGGGCGCGCCAAGTCGCCGTCGAGATCGACGCCGCCCTGGCCGCCTACGCCCGGGAGTGGTTCGATCTGCCCCGCGCTCCGGCCCTGCGCATCCGCGTCGGCGACGCGCGCGCCGTCGTCGAACAGCTCACCCCGCGCACTCGCGACATCGTCATCCGCGACGCGTTCGCCGACGAGCGCGCCCCCGCGCACCTGACGACCCGCGAGTTCACCGAGTCCGTGGCGGCGCTTCTCGACGACGGCGGGCTCTATCTGGTCAACTGTGCCGACGATCGTCGCCTGACCCTCGCGCGCGCCGAGGTCGCGACCATCGCCGACGTCTTCCCCCACGTGGCGGTCGTCGCCGACGCCGCCATGCTCAAGGGTCGGCGCACCGGCAATGTGGTCATCGCCGCGGCCCGCGAACCCATGGAGGCCACCGCGGCGCTGACCCGTGCCCTGTTATCTGACCCACTGCCCGCGCAGATCCTCGACGGCGAACGGGCCCGCGCGTTCGCCGGCGGAGCACCTGTCCTGCGCGACCCTCAGATCGTGTAGGCCAGATGTGTGGCGATCTGTTCGCCCAGCTCGGCGTCGCCGGTGACTGTGACGGCCGACGGATCGGCGTCACGCCGCCCGCCGATCAGCCGGAAGAACGCGCAGGTGTCGACAGCGAGGGCGACATCGGCAGGCGTCGATCCGACCGGCACGAGTGACGCGCGCTCGGCGACTTCCACGCCGATCGCCCGCTCCACCAGCCCGTCGAGTTCGATGACCACCGTCGTCCCGCGCGGCACCCCGACCCGCTTGGCCAGCACGTACGGCAGCGATGCCGACGCCTCGTCGACGGCGATGGCGGCCGGGCGCGCAGTTGTCGGTGGGTCCAGCCCGAGACCGTCGCGCAGGTCCAATTCATGGATCCAGCAGTCGAAGACGCGGATCCGCATGAACCGCCCGTAGGTCGACGGGCCCGCCGGTGTCATCGCCGGAGCAGCCAATTCCTCGTCGGACATCGCGGCCAGCGCGGCGGCGCGTTCAGCGGTGATCGCATCGAAGCCCGACAGCAAGGCCGCCCGGTCATGGCCGCGCAGCTCCTCGAGCCACTTCTCGTTCAGTTCGCCGATCGGATTGCGGATGTGGTCACGTCCGGCAACGTCGTGGTCGGGCACGGGTCGGCCGGCGAGCAGGCTTTCGGTGCCGATGACGTGGGCGACGATGTCGGCGTTGGACCAGCCGGGCAGCACAGACGCCGCAGCGAGCTGCTCGTCGGAGAGTCCGTCGACGAGTGAGCGCAGCGCCGCCCACTCTTCAACCAGGGCGGCGATCGCGTCGCGCGCATCAGTATTCGTGGCATCCATCAGTCCACCGGGTCCCGTCCTGTCACACGAGTGCGCATGTGTCTCACGACACCTCTGCGATGCGCGATTTCCCTGCGTCTCACCCTATTCTGTTCCTCGTGCTTTCTCGTCGACTTGCCCTTTCCGCCGGGGTGATCGCTGCAATCGTGCTGCTCGGCGGCAGTGCCGCCCAGTACGTGCTGGCCGCGCCCCGGGTGGTGGCGACGCCGGTCGCCGGGTGCGCCGGCGCCCCGGAATACGTCGCGAGTGCGTCGGTCCCCCAGTCGGTCAACGTCGGCAGGATCACCCGCAACTTCACCGTGCGCCTGCCCGCCGGGTACACCCAGGGACGGCCGACCCCGCTGATCATCGCCTACCACGGCCGCGGCGAGGCGGCATTGTTCTTCGAGCGCTACACGCAGTTGTCGCGTCTACCGGCGATCCTGGTCTATCCCCAGGCCATGCGCAGCACCTCCGGACCGCGCTCCTGGCAGGGTGCGCCGTACTCCGACCCCAAAGCCGATGACATCGGCTTCACCCGCGAGATCATCCGCACGGTCCGCGCCAACGCCTGCGTCGACAACGGCCGGATCTTCGCGGTCGGGCGCTCCAACGGCGGCGGTCTGGCCAACCTCCTCGCCTGCCAATTGCCCGGGCAGTTCGCCGCGATTGCCATGGTCTCCGGCGCGTTCTATCCGCAGGCCAACCAGGGCTGCGCCCAAGCGCGTCCCGTCTCCCGCATCGAGTTCCACGGGACCGAGGACCGGATTGTGCCGTACTGGGGCCTGCAGAAGTTCGGCTCCGTCCTCCCGCCGATCCCCGACGAAGTCGGCGGCTGGGCGCGCCGGGCGGGATGCGCCCCTCCGATCGAGTCTCGGATCGCCAACGCCACCACGCGTATCGACTGGTTAGCCTGCCAACCGGGCGTAATGGTCAGTCATGTGCGCATCGAAGGCGGCACCCACCTGTGGCCGGGCTCGGGTACCACGCCCCTGCGCCCGTCCAACCACGTCAACGCCACCGCGCTCATCTGGCAGTTCTTCCAGCTGGCGCGTCCCGGCCTGACCGGCTGAGCGCGTTTGAACCCCGACGGGCCCTCGCGCTAGATTTGCCAGGGTCCGCCGCCGTGTCGGCGGCCACGCGCGTATAGCTCAGCGGTAGAGCACTGGTTTTACACACCAGCGGTCGTAGGTTCGATCCCTACTGCGCGCACCGATTCCCCCTATTCCGCTCACCCTGCGTCGAACCATGGGCATGACGGCGAAGAGCCCGTAGACATGGAGGAGGCTCGCCGGACCCCCGTCCAGTGCGAGCGGTCACGGGAAGGACGAGGAAATGACCGCCACAATCGGCACTGCACAGACTGACACCATCACTGCGGGGCGAGAACTCGATGTGGTGCGGTTGGGTCCGCGATTCGGTGCCGAACTGCGAGGCATCGACGTCACCACCGCCGACGACGGCCAAATCGCGCTCCTTCGCGAGGCGCTCGTCGAGTTCAAGGTGATCGTGCTGCGCGACCAACACATCACCGACGCACAGCACGTGCAGCTCGCGCAGCGTCTCGGCGAGACCACCATCGGACACCCGGTGTGGGACAGCGGCGATGTCCCCGACGAGGTATTCACCCTCGACAGCACCGACAACGGCTTCGCCGACGAGTGGCACACCGACGTCACGTTCATGCCGCGCCCGCCAGCCGGTTCGGTGCTGCGTCCCATCGTGCTGCCGAGCACCGGCGGCGATACGAATTGGGCCGACGGCGAGCTGGCCTACGAGTCGCTGTCACCGCAGCTCCGCGGCGTCGCCGACGAGTTGTACGCCTACCACGACGGCGAGCGGGAATTCGGCTACTACCTGCGTCAGCGCCGTGGCGGCGTAGGCAACGTGTGGGAGGGCAAGCAGGTCACCGCACTCGTCCCCACTCGCCACCCGGTGGTGCGTATCCACCCGGAGACCGGGAGGAAGGCCCTCTTCGTCAACCCCGGCTTCACCTCGTATATCGAAGGCGTCTCCGACGCGGAGAGCCGCGGATTGCTCGACATCTTCTACGCCCACCTGACCAAGCCCGAACACATCGTGCGGCACCGCTGGACCCTCGGCGACATCGTGCTGTGGGACAACCGCAACACCCTGCACTACGCCAATCGCGACTACCTGCCGGAGCGCCGCGTGATGCACCGCGTCACGCTCCGCGGCGACGAACCCGTCGGACCGGCCGACTGACGGGACCCCGACTGGTAGCTAAAGGCTGGCAGCGGCGAGGGCGCGTGCCCACACGCCCTCATCGCGCGGAGCGCCGGCCTCGGCGACATCGGAGAACAGCACTGTGCGGTCGCGGTCGACGAGCACCGTGCCGCGCAGGGCATAGCCGTGCCGCTCACTGAACACGCCGTACTGCTGGGCGACCGCGCCATGCGGCCAGAAGTCTGAGAGCAGCGGGAACAGGAATCCCTGGGCACTGGCCCACACCTTGTGCGTGGGGGGCGGTCCGACGGATATCGCGACAGTGGTCAGCGCATCGTTGTCGAACTCGGGCAGGCGGTCGCGGATAAGGGCCAATTCGCCCTCGCAGTTGCCGGTGAACGCCAGCGGGAAGAACACCAGTAGGACGCGGCGGTCTGCGATGAGGTCCGCGAGGCTCACCCGCTGGTTGTTCTGGTCGGACAGCGTGAAATCCGGCGCACGGTCGCCGACCGCGATGAGGCTTTCCATCGTCAGCGCGAGCCGCGCGAACGGGGCTGGACCAGCCGCGTGGCGGTCCAATCCCCCAAGTTGGTGACGCTGGTCTGCGTCAGCCCGGTTGTCGCAGCCGCCTCGCTGACCTCGCTGGGCTCCACATGGCCACTGCGGCCCGTCTTCGGGGAGAGCACCCACAGGTACCCGTCGTCGGCGAGCGGGCCGATCGCCTCGATGAGCGCATCGGTGAGATCGCCGTCGTCTTCGCGCCACCACAGCAGGACGACGTCGATCACCTCGACGGCGTCCTCGTCGAGCATCTCCGCGTCGATGATGTCCTCGATGGCGGCGCGCAAGTCGTCATCAGTGTCGTCGTCCCATCCCAACTCCTGGACGACCAGCCCTTTGCTCAGGCCCAACCTCTGCGCACCGGAACCATCGGCGGCGACCACGCGCGACCTCCTCAATCAGGACGGCCGTCAAGCGGACTCTCGACGACTCGTGTTGCTATCCCACCGTCTCTAGCGCCAGAGCGCAAGCTGAAACCCAACTCAGAGGTAGGTCTTGCACAATGCGGTGAACTGATCACGCGCGGAGTTCATCTCGCGGGCGGTGCTGTTCATCGACGAAATGTTGCGCGACGCGACTGCAGCGCGCTGGGCCTCGCGCGCGGTGATCATCTTTCCCAGTTGCGTCTTCAGGTCCGCCGGCAGGTCTTTCTCATTGGCAGCGCGCAGCGCCGTGAGGTCCTGGTCGATCCGTGCCAGTGTCTGGTTCACCAGGTTGGTGTCGAGGTTGCCCGACGCGTTGTAGGCGCGAATCATCGAGTTGTAGACGTCGACGCTCTGCCGCATTGTCACCGGGATGGTCAGGCACACCTGCTGTGCGTTGGCCTTCTGCCGCTTGACCACCTGCTCGGCCTTGTACTGCGCTACCGCCTGCGGGGGTGCACTGGGGGTGCCGGAAACAGTGCATCCGGTGAGGACGGCGACGGCACCGACCGCCGCGACGACCCCGGCGACCCAGCGCCGCGACCCGGATTCCGTGGTGCTGCCGATCGTGATCTGGTCCGTCATGACTCTCCGTATCGGGGTTGGCGATCGCCGAAGGCGTGTCGACGAATAGGGCAATCGTAGCCGTGCGGCACCGCGAGCATGCCGATGGTGCGAGTCGATGCTCCAGTGACCTCACGGGCGGCCCCGACGCACACTAGGCTTGGCATGGCGGCGCCTCACCCCCGGCGTTCGCTCACCATTGGGCCGAGCACCACCATCGCCGGCGACAACAGAATCGTAAGGAACCGATCACCGTGTCTGACGAGTCGAGTACACCCAACCGCGTCCGGGTCATCCGCGAGGGCGTGGCCTCCTACCTGCCCGACATCGATCCGGACGAGACATCGGAGTGGATCGGCTCCCTCGACGGCCTCATCGACGCCGCCGGCCCCGCCCGTGCCCGGTACTTGATGCTCCGCCTCCTTGAACGGGCCGGTGAACGGCACGTCTCCATCCCGTCGCTGACCTCGACCGACTACGTCAACACCATTCCCACCGAGAACGAGCCGTGGTTCCCCGGCGACGAGGAACTCGAACGCAACTTCCGCCGCCTCATCCGCTGGAACGCCGCGATCATGGTGCACCGCGCCCAGCGACCCGGAATCGGCGTCGGCGGCCACATCTCCACCTACGCCTCCTCGGCATCGCTCTACGAAGTCGGTTTCAACCACTTCTTCCGCGGCCAGGAGCACCCCGGCGGCGGCGACCAGATCTACATCCAAGGACATGCCTCCCCGGGCATCTACGCCCGCGCATTCCTCGAGGGCCGGCTCACCGAGTCGCAGCTCGACGGCTTCCGTCAGGAGCACAGCCACGCCGGACTCGGCGGCGGCCTGCCGTCGTACCCCCACCCTCGCCTCATGCCCGACTTCTGGCAGTTCCCGACGGTGTCGATGGGCCTAGGTCCGATGAACGCGATCGCGCAGGCCCGGGTCAACCACTATCTGCACGACCGCGGCATCAAGGACACCTCCGACCAACACGTCTGGGCGTTCCTGGGCGACGGCG
>DLKD01000115.1:12304-12725 GCA_002477755.1 Gordonia sp. UBA7599 | reverse complement strand
CGGCGGACCGGGCGGCGGCGCTGCGCGCGGCAATCGACGCGGAGACGCAGCGCCGGATGGCCGGGCGCCACGGTCGCGACCGAGTTGCCGAATATGCGGTGCCCAAGCTGCCTGAACAGATGAGCTTTCTGCACTCGGGTGCCCGCGACCTCGCGCAGATCCGGCGGACGGTGCAACCGCTGGCCCGGTTGTTGGCGGCCCGTTTGGAGATTCGACGGCGACGCGCCCGGCACGGCCCGGTCGATGTGCGCCGAACGCTGCGCGCATCGATGTCGACCGGCGGCGTGCCGATCAAGCTGACTCATCGTCGGCCCCGTCCGGGACGCCCGGAACTGGTGATCATCTGTGATGTTTCGGGCTCGGTGTCGGGCTTCTCGCA
Organism: Gordonia sp. UBA7599; assembly: GCA_002477755.1. Taxonomy (GTDB): domain Bacteria; phylum Actinomycetota; class Actinomycetes; order Mycobacteriales; family Mycobacteriaceae; genus Gordonia. The sequence continues at coordinate 12,346 of DLKD01000115.1, read as the reverse complement.
GTTCACGCTGCAGCTCGTGTACGCGCTGCGCCAGCAGTTCTC
>DLKD01000115.1:0-12204 GCA_002477755.1 Gordonia sp. UBA7599 | reverse complement strand
ACGCGCTGCGCCAGCAGTTCTCCAAGGTGCGGGTGTTCGCGTTCGTCGACACCGTCGACGAGGTGACCGAGTACTTCGACCGCGGCCAGGCCGACGAGACGTTCGGTGAGGTCATGCACGAGATGGTCACGACGGCGCGGATCGCGACGCGCGACGGGCACTCCGACTACGGCCACATGCTCAAGGGTTTCGCGCGCGAATACCTCGACTCGCTGACCCACCGGGGTGCCCTGCTGATCCTCGGCGACGCGCGCAACAACTACCACTGGACCGAGACCGACTCGCTGCGCACACTCACCGAGCGGGTCCGGCACGCCTATTGGCTCAACCCCGAGCGGCGCGAGGAGTGGGGCACCGGCGACTCCGACGCCGACGTCTATGCCGAGGTCATCGACATGTACGAGTGCCGCAACGCGCAGCAGCTCGCCAAGGTGATCGGCGACCTGCTGCCGGTGTGAGCGGTAAGCTCATGCGCCATGTCAGCTGATGGTCGAGGGGCCAAGCGTACGGCCGCCGGGAGCGGAGCGAGCGGGGCCACGCGCAAACGCCGGATCGGCGTCATGGGCGGCACGTTCGACCCGATCCACAACGGGCACCTCGTTGCCGGTAGCGAGGTGGCGCACCGCTTTGGGCTCGACGAGGTCATGTTCGTCCCGACCGGGCAACCGTGGCAGAAGACCGGGCAGCAGGCGGGCACGGCCCGCGACGTCAGCCCGGCCGAGGATCGGTACCTGATGACGGTCATCGCCACCGCGTCGAACCCGCAGTTCTCCGTCAGTCGCGTCGATATCGACCGCGAGGGCAACACCTATACCGTCGATACCCTGCGCGACCTGAACCGCCAACTACCCGACGCCGAGCTGTACTTCATCACCGGTGCCGACGCATTGGAGTCGATCCTCTCGTGGCAGGACTTCGACGAGTTGTTCTCGCTGGCTCGCTTCATCGGCGTCAGCCGCCCGGGCTACGAGTTGTCGGCCAGCCATCTGGCCAAGCACCTGCGCGAGTTGCCGCCGGACACGTTGCAGATGCTGGAGATCCCGGCGCTGGCCATCTCGTCGACGGAGTGCCGTGCGCGCGCTGCCGCCGGGAAACCGGTCTGGTACCTCGTCCCCGACGGCGTCGTGCAGTACATCGCCAAGCGTGGGCTTTACCGGCGCTGGCCCCACCCCGGCCCGACTGTCTCGGCGCCCGGGTGAGACGCTGTAACCCATGACCGCAGCACCGGAATCGGTGGCCGCGGCCCGCATCGCCGGGGCCGCCGCTGCCGAGAAGCTCGCCACCGACGTCGTGGCCATCGACGTGTCCGAGCAGTTGGCCATCACCGATGTCTTCGTGATCGCGTCGGCCGACAACGAGCGCCAGGTGAACTCAATCGTCGACGAGGTCGAGGACAAGATGCGCGAGGCGGGCTTCAAACCCGCCCGACGAGAAGGTGCGCGCGAGGGCCGGTGGGCGCTGCTCGACTACGTCGACCTGGTCATCCACATCCTGCACGCCGACGAGCGCGAGTTCTACGCACTGGAGCGGTTGTGGAAGGACTGTCCGGCGATCGACCTTGAGCTCGGCGGGTCGGCGGAGGCGCCGACCCCGTGATCACGGGTCCCGACAGCCACGACACCAGCGTTGAGCGGCTCACGCCGGTGGTGCGTCGGCTGCTGCTGTGGCGCCACGGCGAGACTTTTTACAACGCGGCCAGCCGCATGCAGGGCCAACTCGACACCGATCTTTCCCCGCGCGGCCAGCGGCAGGCCGCCGCGGCCGCGGCGGCACTGGCGCAGCACGATCCGCTGTTGATCCGTTCCTCGGACCTGCGGCGCGCAGCGGAGACCGCAGATGAATTGGGTCGGCTTGCCGGGCTCACCGTCTCGCGTGACACCCGGCTGCGTGAGACGCATCTGGGGCAGTGGCAGGGGCTCACCCACGTCGAGGTCGACGAACGCGCACCGGGCGCTCGCCGGATCTGGCGCGACGATGCGACGTGGTCGCCGCCGGAGGGGGAGTCGCGCGTCGAGGTGGCCGCCCGCATCACCCCCGTCGTCGACGACCTCCTCGTCGAACTGCCCGAGTGGGGTAGTGGCGACCGACCGGAGGCGCCGGTGGTCCTCGTCGCCCACGGCGGGTGCATCGCGGCGCTGACGGCATCGCTGCTGGGTCTGCCGGTGGCGCACTGGCCGGCGCTCGGTGGCCTGGCCAATGCCGGTTGGGTGCAGTTGTCCGGGCACCAACTGGGATCGGTCGACGATCCGCCGAGGTGGCGGCTGGACGTGTGGAACAACGGGGTCGACGAGTAATGGGGGCGTCCGGAAACGACAAGACGATCGTCGTGTTATCCGACTCGCTGGCCTACTACGGCCCGCAGGGCGGTTTGTCGGCCGACGATGGGCGGATCTGGCCCAACATCGTCGGACAACGTCTGGGACGCCGGGTCGAGCTGTTCGGCCGGATCGGCTGGACCAGTCGCGATATCTGGTGGGCGATCACCCAGGATCCGCGGATCTGGGCCGCGTTGCCGCATGCCGAGGTCGTCGTGCTGGCGTATTGCGGGATGGACAGCCTGCCGTCGCCGCTGCCGACGGCGCTGCGCGAGCAGATCCGCTACCTGCGCCCCAACCGGCTGCGCCAGTGGGTCCGGGACGGCTACGGCTGGCTGCAACCACGGGCGTCGAAGCTGGGGTGGCCCCTGGCGCTACCGCCGCGCGTGACCGTCGAATACCTGGAGAAGGTCCGCTCGGCGATCGTCCAACTCCGGCCCGACCTGCCGATCGTGCTGTGTCTCATCCCGACGCACGCCAGCCCGTACTACGGCAACGTCCACAGCGGCCGGGTGGCGATGACGACGGCGATGGCCGACTGGGCGCGCGCCAACAACGTGCCCACCGTCGACTTCTATCCGGTGACCCGGGAGGAGTTCGCCGACCATCCGCAGGACATGAACCCCGACGGGATCCACTGGGGGTTCCGCTGCCATTCGGAGATCGCGGGGGTCGTCGTCGACGGTCTCACCGACCTGCTCGAATCCGTCCCGGACAGTCCCGACGACCGGAGTGCGGACAAACCCGGCGGGCCGACCCGCTAACGTAGACGCGTGCCCGTCGTCATCGTCACCGATTCGTCGTGTTGCCTGCCGTCTGAGATCGCCGATCGTTTCGATATCCGGCAGGTGCCCCTGCACGTCGTTTACGAAGGCCGGGACTACCGCGAGGGCATCGATGAGATCCCGCCGGGGTTGATTTCGACGCCGGGTGTGACGACGTCGGGTGCGATACCGGCCGACCTGGAAGAGGCCTTCGGTCAGGCACTCGAGGATTCGAAGGGCGACGGTGTCGTCGCCGTCCACATGTCCCGCAAGCTGTCGAGCACGTGGAGCGCGGCCCGGGTGGTGGCCGACAAATTCGACGGCCCGCTGCGCGTCGTCGATTCACGCTCGGTCGGTCTGGCCGTCGGCTTCACCGCCCTCGTCGCGGCGCAGGAGTCGGCGCGTGGCGGTGGCTGCGACCGTGTGTACGAGGCCGCGGTGCGCGAAGCGGCGACGATCGAATCGTTGATCGCGGTGTCCGATCTCGACCATCTGCGCGCGAGTGGACGGATCAGCGCCGCCAGCCGGATGCTCGGCTCGGCGTTGTCGATCAAACCGGTGCTGCACACCGTCGACGGTTCGCTCGCGCTGCGCGAACGGCACCGGACGTTCTCCAAGGCGCTGGCCAAGATGGTCGATTCCGCATGTGAGATCTCCGGGGCGCGACCGGTCGCGATCGGCGTCCAACACTGCAACGCACCCGAGGCCGCCGACGAGCTGATGAGCGAGTTGCTCCGACGTATCCCCGACGTCGTGACGTCGATGATCACACCGCTGGGCCCGGTGTTGAGCGTCCACGTCGGTGAGGGTGCCGTCGGTGTGACGATCGGCTCGACCCTGACCCCGATCGAATGAGCGGCACAAGAGCGGTAGTCGACGGCCGACCGCCGGCCTCGGCGGAGCGCAATGGACCGCTGACCAGGTTCTCCGAGCGGGTCTCGCGCGTCGTGGCGCCCCGGGCGCCCCGCGGTATCGAGCTGCCCGATCCGGTGTTGGGCCTTCAACTGACGTCCACCGCACCCGGGTCGTCGACGGGTCTCGCCGCGCGCATCGATTTCCCCACCGCGCCCAATGGACGCCCGTATTCGGTCCGCGAGATCGGGATCGAGTTCCCCGCGGGTTTTGGTGTCGAGTTCTCCGCGGTACCGCTCTACCGCGGATCGTCGCGGCGGCTGTTCTTCAGCCGGGCACGGCACCGCGCCGCCAGTGTCGTCGGGTCCGGTACTGCGCGCGTCGACTTCGGTATCCGCGGGATGGACAAGATCGGCCACCCGGTGCATGAGATCGTCCTGGGCGACGGCTGCTTCTACTCGTATGAGCACAACCGCATCAACGTCGGCCGGGGCAAGACGCTGACCGTCTTCCCGTTGGTGTTCACGACGCCGCTGGACTCGTCGGGATTCCTGTGGGAGATCGGCGAGGCGCCGAGTTTTCGCGGGCCCGACGGCTTGGACGCCCTGTTCCACGTGACCGTCGAGTTCGACGACACCGGACTGTTCCGCCTTCCCGACCGTGCACCCGAATCCGGGGCCTGGGAGTTCGTCATGACGTTCCGCTACTACAACGGGTCCCGCTCGCGCGTCGTCGTGCCGGTACCCGTCGAGTCGTCGTGACGGGTACCGCGCGTTCGGGAGGCGCTTCTTCCGTCGCATCCGTTGCGACCCGTGACGCTGCGAAGACGCTCCTCGGATTGCTTCCCGGCGGGCGGCGCTGGCCCCAGGGTGTGAACGACTGGCGGGGCCGCGGCGGCACGCCCGTCGTGCTGGTGCCGGGGTCGTTCGTGCCCGGCGAGTTCTACTGGCACCGGTTGGCCCCGGGTTTGATTGCCGACGGTCATCGCGTGTTCGCCTGCAACCTGCCGGGGTTCGGCACGCGCGAGCCGCAGACGATGGTCGCGGCATTGGCGGAATTCATCGAGCAGGTTCGCGAGTCGACCGGTGCCGAGCGTGTCGTGCTCGTCGGCCAGTCGTTCGGCGGAGTCATTATCCGCGATCTGCTGCGATCGGATGCGCCCGAGGTTGCCGGTGCCGTGCTGGTCAGCGCGCAGAACCACGGATTCCGGCCCGGGTGGGGAATGCTGTTCGGGGCGCCGGTGGTGAAGCGGATCGTCGGGGTGGTGTGCCCGATGGCGTTGCGCCTGATCCCCGGATCGCCGTACTTGGCATCGCTCGACGATACTGAGCCGCCAGTTCCGATGACCACCATCACCAGCACCCGCGATGCCTTTGCCGGCCCGGAATCGGTGGCCGTCGCCGGTGCCGACAACATCGTGCTGCAGGACCTGGACCAGAGGATCCGCAGCGGGCACATGCTGATCGGGTTCGACCCGGTGGCCGTCGACCTGATCCGCGCGGCGGTCTTGTCGGCGAGCTGAGCGCTTGGAGTTTTCCACAGTTCTGGGTTGTCCACAGGCGCGGGTCGGTGAGGGCCCTGCGGGGCTCGTCGCGTCGCTGGCCGGCCTTACCGTCTGGCCATGGGGATACGACGGACAGTCGAACCGGCGGTGGTGCGGCAGCGACTCGAACGCCTGGCGGCGCCGCCGGTGCCGGTGGACGACGACGAGCCGTGGGCCGATCCGGAGCCGGATGCAGGCGAGGATCGTCGAGACGATGGTGGTGCCGCGGAGCCGCCGGGTGTGGGAATCAGTACGCCGCGCTGGCTCGACCCCGCCGGATGGCCCGGTTCCGGCAGTCGTGAGTCCGCCGACGCCTTCAGTCTCGCCGATCTCGCTGACCGCGATGGTGGCGAGTACGGCGGCGAGGCCGACGACGAGTGGCAGGGCGATGGGCCGCGCCATCGGCTGATCCCGGCACCGCCGGCGGCAGTAGCCCTGGTCGGCGTCGGAGTCCTCGCCACGCTCGTCGCCGCTTTCTTCGCGTTGCGAGCGCCGTCGGACACGGTGCCCGTCGTCGCGTTTCCGCCCTCGGCGGGGCCGACGGTACCGGGCTCCGCGGCACCGACATCGGTCGACGGGCCCGTGCCGCAAGGGGAGTCGGGTGGACCGGTGGCGCCCGCGCGGATCGTCGTCAGCGTGGTCGGCCTCGTCCGCCGCCCAGGTCTGGTCCGGCTACGGCCGCAGTCGCGGGTCGCCGAGGCAGTGGCCGCCGCGGGTGGGCCGACATCGGGCGCCGATATGGTCTCACTCAACCTCGCGCGACCACTTCGCGACGGTGATCAGGTCGTCGTCGGGTTGGCCGCGGCGCCCGGTCGTGCCGGGTTGCGCAGTGCGGTCATTGGAGTGAATGAGACCGCGACGGGTCCGCCGGCCTCGGGCGGTCCGTCGCAGGGTGGTCCGTCGCCGGGCGGCGCGACCGATGCAGGGTCGACGGGCGGGAAGATCGACCTCAACACGGCGACGGCGGAGCAGCTCGACGCCCTGCCCGGCGTGGGTCCGGTGACGGCCAAGGCGATAGTCGACTGGCGTACGAGCAACGGCGGATTCAGCTCCGTCGATCAGCTGGCCGAGGTCGACGGAATCGGTCCGGCACGGCTGCAACGCCTGCGCGGATTGGTGACCGTCGGAGGGCGGTGACGGTGGCCGCAGAGGGGGTTCCCGTACTCGACCTGCGCCTGGCCTGTCCGGCGGCCGCGTGCTGGTCAGTCACGTGGATCGGGCTCGAGCACTCCAGGTCGGCGCTGACGGTGACGATCCTGGTCGCCATCGGCCTGTTGGTGTCTGGCGTTCTCGCCGGTGTCGCGCGCGGGTGGCAACCACCATCGCGCGGGCGATGGTTCGGCATGCGGACGTGGTTTGGCACGTCGCTCGTCGTGGCCACCGCCGGTCTCGCCTTCGGTACCGGTGTTGCGCTCCTTGTCCGTGCCGACCGGGTCGACGCCCACCCACTGCGGCAACTCGACGGCGGCTCAGTAGCCGTCGTGCTCAGTGCGACCGAGGATCCGCGGGTCAGCGGCGCGAATCCCGATCTCGTGTGGGTGCGGGCGCGGGTGCATGCCGCGGACGGCCGCACGGTAACACCGGCCGATGTGCTGGTGTTCGCCTCGTCGCAGTCGGACAAATGGCTGGGCCTGAGGGTCGGGGAGAGGGTGCGAGCACTGGTCACGGTGCGGGTGCCCGACGGACGGGGGCTGGTGGTGGCCGCCCTTACGGCGCGGGGGCCGCCGACGCAGATCAGCGAGGCGCCGGGCTACCTCCGGTTAGCGGAGACGGTGCGCTCCCGATTCCGCGAGCTGTGTGCGACTGCCCTCGGACACCGTAAGGCGGGCCTCTTGCCCGGGCTGGTCGTCGGCGATACGAGCGCCGGGGAGGCGACGGTCGACGAGCAGTTCCGCCGAGCCGGGCTCACCCATCTGTTGGCGGTGTCGGGAGCGAACTTCGCACTCATCGTCGGTATGGCGGTGTTGCTCGCCGGAGTGATCGGCGGGTCCGTGCGATTGACCGTCGGCGCAGGCCTCCTCGCTACCGTCGGATTCGCCGTGTTGGTCCAACTGTCGCCGAGCGTGATTCGAGCGGCCGCAATGGGCGGGATCGGTCTGCTCGCGATGGCGGCGTCGCGACGGCGAGCGGCGATGCCGGCCTTGGCTGCTGCCGTCGTCGTGGCGCTGCTGGTGTGGCCCGGGCTCGCCGTCGACGTCGGGTTCGCGATGTCGGTGGCGGCGACGGCGGCGCTCATCGCCGTCTCGCCGCGGCTGCGCGACCGATTGGTCGACCGGGGTATGCCGCGCGGGATCGCGGATGCGGTGGCGATGGCGACGGTGGCCTATCTGGTGACCGCCCCGCTGGTCGCCGCGATCTCCGGCCAGATCAGCGTGACTGCGGTCATCGCGAACCTGCTCGTTGCCCCGGCCGTCCCGGTGGCGACGCTGTTGGGAGCGGCAGCGATGCTGTTGGCCGCACCCGGTGTGCCGGTCCTGTCGGCGGCCGCGGCCGTCTTGGTCGCGGCGTGCGCGCCGGCTCTGTGGTGGATTCTCACCGTCGCCCGGTGGCTGGGCGGTCCGTGGGCGACGATCCCAGCCGCTCCGGCGTCGCTGCTCGGCATTGGGGGTGCTGTGCTCGTCGTGGGCGCGGTACGGCACCGACGGACCGGTCCGCATCTGGCACGATTGAGGCGTGACGCAACCGCTGCATCTGCTCCTTGGCGACAACGACTTCCTGATCGAGCGCGCCGTCTCGCAGGTCGTCTCCGACGCCGGGCGTGACAGCAGCGAGCCGGTTCCGTTGACCACGGTGCGCGCTGGTGATGTCACAGCTGCCGAACTGGCCGAGCTGCTCAGTCCGTCGCTTTTCGGCGAGTCGCGCGTGATCGTCTTCGACGACGCCGATGAGGCGGGCAAAGAACCGGCCGCGGTGATCACGTCGACGCTGGGTGCCATACCCGAGGGGATCAGCCTGGTCGTCGTGCACTCGGGCGGCGGCCGGACCAAGGCGATGGTCGGGGAGCTGCGCGGGGCCGGCGCGGTGGAGGTGGACTGTGCCACCCCGAAGTGGCCATCCGACCGCGCCGACTTCGTCCGCCGCGAGTTTCAGGCGACCGGCGTCCGCGTGTCGCGCGATGTCGTGGAGTTGATGCTCGCCAACGTCGGTTCGGATCTTCGGGAGCTGGCGTCGGCGGTCAGTCAGCTTGTCGCCGATACGGGCGGCAAAGTCACCGAGGCGGCGGTCGAGACGTACTACTCGGGGCGCGCCGAGGTACGCGGCTTCGAGATCGCCGACAAGGCTGTCACCGGCGATCGCGCCGGGGCGCTGGAGGCGTTGGCGTGGGCGATGCACCACGGGACCCCGCGGGTCATTCTGGCCGACGCCCTGGCCGAGGCCGTCCACGGGATCGCCCGCGTGCGGGGGATCGGGTCGGCAAGCCCGCAATCTGCGGCATCACAGCTGGGGATGCCGCCGAGCCGCGTGAAGAAGCTACAGGCCCAGGCGGCGGCGTGGGACAACGCGTCGATCGGAGCCGCAGCGGTCGTCGTCGCCAAGCTCAACGGCGATGTCAAGGGGCAGGCTGCCGACGCCGACTACAGCCTGGAGCACGCCGTTTCCACCGTGGCCGGGCTGCGCCCGCGTCGCAGTCGCTGAAAGACGCGCAACCACTACGCTTCCCCACAACTACTACGGTTGCTCCGGTAGTTGTTGGCGGGACCCGTAGCGGTTGTGGGGGAGTGAGCAGTACGCAAATCACCCCGGTGACCGCGTGGTCGTCACCGGGGTGGTTTGGAACTGATCAGATCAGAGCTTGTTGACGGCCAACGCCATGGCCGACTTCTTGTTGGCAGCCTGGTTGGCGTGGATGACGCCCTTGGTGGCCGCCTTGTCGAGCTCACGGCTGGTCGAGACGAGCAGCTCGCCGGCCTTGCCCTTGTCGCCGGCCTCGACGGCCTCGCGGAAGTGACGGATGGAGGTGCGAAGGGCGGAGCGAACCGACTGGTTGCGTCGACGCGCCTTCTCATTGGTCTTATTGCGCTTGACCTGCGATTTGATGTTTGCCACGCGAGTTTTTCCTCTAGTTAGATCTGGGTTGACACCGACCGACGACTTTACCAGCCGCCCCGCGCCCCACCCAAATCGCGAGGCAGCCCCACCGGGGCCGTGCACCGGAAATTAGGGTGGGCGCTATGTCAGTCGTGTTCGTCCATATCGGGTTGCCCAAGACCGGGACCACCTATCTGCAGGATCGGTTGTGGCGCAACCGGGATCGCGCGCTGGGCGTCGGCCTGTGCTATCCCGGCGACGGGATCGACGACCACTTCCACGCCGCCGCACACCTGCAGCCCAAGCGGTACCTGGACTGGGTCGATCCCGAGCACGCGGGTGCCTGGCCGACGATGGTCGCGCAGATGCGTGCCTGGCCGGGGACGAGCCTGGTGTCGCACGAGTTGCTGGCGACGGCCAACCGGGAGCAGATCGCCCGATTCGTCGGCGATCTGGACTTCGCCGACGAGGTGCACGTCATCGCCACCGTCCGCGACCTCGCGCGCCAGCTGCCGTCGGCGTGGCAGGAGAACGTGAAGAACCAGCGCCGTGGCACGTTCGACGAATTCGTCGACGCCGTGGCGGCGCGGGCAGATTCGGCCGACCTGAGCCACGGCGAGGAGGGGCCGTTCTGGGAGTTCCAGGACTACGTCCGCATCCTCGACGACTGGAGCAGCGCGGTGCCGGAGGGCAACATCCACCTCGTCACCGTGCCGCGCAAGGGCGCCGACACCAGTCTGTGGGAGCGCTTCCTCGGCGTGCTCAGCGTCGACGAATCGGCGTTGTCGGAGCCGATCGAGAGCGCCAACTCGTCGTTGTCGGCGGCCCAGGCGGAATTTCTGCGCCGACTCAACGACCGCCTGCAGCCCAGCGAGATCGAGTGGGCGCGGTACGAGCGGATCGTCAAGGGCGAGTTGATCGGGGAAGTCCTGTTCGCCGGGGAGCGCGGCGCACCGCAGGGCCTCTCGACCGAGCAGCGGTATTGGGCGGCCCGCCGGGCCAGGGCGATGACGGCTGCGGTCTCCGCGCGCGGGTACGACCTCGTGGGGGATCTCGATGACCTGGCCGTCGCCGAGCAGGCCGGTGCCGACGCGCAGTCGCCGTCGCAGCAGGACGTGCTCGACGCGGCACTCGACGCGCTGGCCGGCATGGTGAAGATTGCCCCGATGCCGGCGCCGCAACCGCAGTGGTCGTCGGCGGCGCGCAACGTCGTGCGCAAGGCTCGTCGGCGGGCCGTCGGCGTGCGCAATCGTGTGCGTCAGAGCCGCGCGAGGCGAGGGCGCTAGTCACCGGCGGGTGCACGGCGCTAATCACCCGGGCGTGCGCGGGCGCTACCGCCAGCCGTAGTGCGTGCGCAGTTCGACGGCGATCGTCTCGAATCGACTCCGGTCCAACACGGCGCCCTCGCGCCGGATGTGATCGGCGACGATGACGAGCACGCGGTCCAGGCGTACGAAGCTGGGACGGTGGTCGGTATCCCACACGCCGGCGCCCAGGGCTCGCCAGTTCGGTTCGCCGGCGTGGTAGTCCTTGCTCGAGAGCATGAGTCCGAGCACATGGTCGGGCTCACGATCGTGCGCATCGCGCCCGACGATCAGGACCGGTCGGTCCTTCCCCTGAGTCGCGTCTTCCTCGAAGGGAACCCACGTCCACACGACCTCACCCGGATCGGCATCCCCGTCAAGATTCGGGGAGTACACGATTGCGCGGGCGACGCTTGCCGTGGCCGACGTGCGCAGAACAGACGAGCGCGGGGCCGCACCCCGTGAGTGCGGCCCCATGGCGTCAGACATGTGGACTCGATTATCGGGTGGTGCAGGCGTAGGCGCGGATGTGCGAACCCGGTCCGGCCTTGGCCCGCGCGGCGTTCTCGGCGGCCGCCCGCGTCGGGTACCCGCTGGCGCGGCCGATGACGGTCCGGTAGCCGAAGCGGTAGGCGATCGCGCCGCACGAGTTGTAGAAGGTGAAATAGCCGCAGGACCCGCAGGTGCCCTTGGCTGCGCGGATGGCGGCGCCGGCGTTCGGATAGTCGACCGCGTACCCGGTGTTGCCCTGCCAGCCCCACGAGATGGCGCCCCAGTTGTATTCGTAGGCCTTGGCGTCCGGGGTAGCGGACGGGAGGAGGGTTCCAGTCGCAGCGATGGTCGCGGCGACACCGAGGGTGGCGAAGATGCGGCGATTGATCATGGGAGAGACGATAACGCAGCCCGTTGGAAGGGACGAATCGAACTAGGTCGTTCGACCTAGTTTACGGCGTTCGGCGCTGTGTCTCAGCGGCGGAGGATCACCTCGTCGACCGCATCGGCGGCCAGCGCGGCGACCTCGGTGCGCGCGGGATTGAGCGCGTGTGGTGCGGCGACGGTGACGATCCGTGTGGGGGCGTTGATGAGCGCAACGGCCGCCGCTATCTCCTCCGACGATGCGAACGGGTCGGTACGCCCGTGGACGACGACGGTCGGCACCGCGATAGCGCCCAGGTGCTCGGTTCGCAAGCGCTCGGGTTTGCCAGGCGGGTGCAGGGGATAGGAACTGAGGAGCAGCCCGCCGGCAAGACCGGGCTGCTCGGCGACGAGCATCGAGGCCTGCCGGCCGCCGTAGGAATGGCCGCCGACGATGAGCGGTGCGCTACACAGCGCGCCGATCGCCGCACATGCCGCGGCGATGCCGTCGCGGTCGCGCGCGGCGTCGGCCCGGTAGAAGC
>DLKD01000060.1 GCA_002477755.1 Gordonia sp. UBA7599 | reverse complement strand
CAGACAACTTGACAAGCTCCGAACAAGAGGTTGATCGACATGATCGACCGGATCATTTTCCGCCACGATCCTGATGCGGTGCGGCGCCGTCATGAGAAGGCCAAACAAGCCCGCAGTGTGTGGGTGGTGCCCGAGACCGATGGGATGGCCACCCTGGGGGCGACGATGACCGCCCACAACGCGGCCATCGCCCACAACGCGGTCCTCGCGTTGGCCGCCCTGGCCTGCCCGCACGACACCCGATCCCGCGATGCCCGCAGCAGCGATGCCCTGTTCGCGTTGCTCACCGGTACCGCGTTCGAATGCGACTGCGACCGCCAGGATTGTGCCGCCCAGGTTCCCGACCCGGATGCCCTGGCGGCATGGGTGGCCGACCAGCAGGACCAAGCCATCGCCAAGGGGCGGGTACTGGTGCATGTGATCGCCGATCAGGCCACCGTCGACGGGCGTGACAACCAACCGGCGTTCATGGACGGTCACGGTGTCATCTCCGCTGCCCACCTGCGTGACCTGCTGGCCCGCGACGACGTGCGCGTACGGCCGCTCAACCCGCAGTCCGGTGAGCAGGCACAGACGTCGCTACCCACCTATCTGCCGTCGGACCCGTACCGTCCCTCCACCGCCCTGGACACCTTCATCCGGGCCCGCGACGGCTATTGCACCATCCCCGGGTGTGATCAACCGGCCTGGAAATGCGACATCGACCACGTGCAGGAGTACGACCACGACAACCCCGGCGAGGGTGGGCACACCAGCCCCGACGAACTCGGGACGAAGTGCCGGATGCACCACAACTTCAAGACTTTCGCCCACGGCTGGGTCGACGACCAATACCGCGACAACAATGGCCGCCTCGTCTCCGAAGTCGTGTCACCCGAAGGAATCCGGTTCCCCGGACCCGCCGAAACCAACACCGATCTGTTCCCCAGCCTCGACCACATCACCTGGCACGAGCCCACGCCCGATCTCGATACAGCTGCTCCTTCGTCGCAGCCACTCGATCACCGAGATGGCCACCGTCGGCATCGGCCGCGGAATCGGACAAAGGATAAGCACCGCCGACGACGAGCCGAACGCGCCGCCAACCGCAAACAACGACTCGCCGAAGAATGGCAGCACGCCGAACAGGAATACCACCGACGCCGCGAACACCCCCGCGAAACCGACGGCCCCCCGCCGTTTTAGTCGACGACGCGGACTGCGCCCTTGTCGGCCGACGTCGCCAGTTTCGCGTAGGCCCGCAACGCCGTGGTGACAGCGCGCTGGCGGTCCTTGGGCTGCCACGGGCGTTCCGACGCCTCCATCTTCGCGCGCCGATCGGCCAGCACCTCGTCGTCGACGAGGACCTTCAAGGTGCGGGTCTTGACGTCGATGAGGATCTCGTCGCCGTCCTCGACCAGGCCGATCGTGCCCCTACCGGCCGCCTCGGGCGAGACGTGGCCGATGACCAGTCCCGACGATCCGCCGGAGAAGCGACCGTCGGTGACGAGGCCGCAGAACTTGCCCATCCCGGTGCCCTTCATGAACGCAGTCGGATGCAGCATCTCCTGCATGCCCGGACCACCAGCGGGCCCCTCGTAGCGGATCACGAGGACCTCGCCCTTCTGGAGTTCCTTGGACAAGATTGCGTGGACGGCGTCCTCCTGGCTCTCGACGACACGCGCCGGGCCCTGGAAATGCCACAGGTCTTCGCTGACGCCAGCGGTCTTGAGCACCGCACCGTCCTCAGCGAGATTGCCGTGCAGCACACACAGGCCACCTTCGACGGTGTAGGCGTGCTCCTTGTCGCGGATGCAGCCGTCGGCGGCGTCGGTGTCCAGCGAATCCCACCGGTTCGATGTCGAGAACGGTTCGACGGTGCGCACGCCGCCGGGTGCGGCGTGGAAGAGCTCGATCGCGGCGTCGGTGGCTGTGCCGCTGCGGATGTCCCAGTCGGCCAGGTACTGCTCCAGCGACGGCGCGTGGACCGGGTGGACGTTCCGGTTCAGCAGGCCGGCGCGGTCGAGCTCGCCGAGGATCGCCGGAATGCCGCCGGCGCGGTGGACGTGCTCCATGTAGTACTTGGGGGAGTTCGGTGCGACCTTCGCGAGGCACGGCACGCGGCGCGAGATCGCGTCGATGGCGTGCAGGTCGAAGTCGATCTCGGCCTCCTGCGCGGCGGCCAGGATGTGCAGCACGGTGTTGGTCGAGCCACCCATGGCGACGTCGAGCGCCATCGCGTTCTCGAAGGCTTCGCGCGTCGCGACGTTGCGCGGCAGGACCGACTCGTCATCGTCTTTGTAGTACCGCTTGGCGATGTCGACGATGAGTTCGCCAGCGCGCGTGAAGAGGTCGCGGCGGGCAACCTGGGTGGCGAGGGTGGAGCCGTTACCGGGCAACGACAGTCCGAGGGCCTCGGTCAGGCAGTTCATCGAGTTGGCCGTGAACATGCCCGAACACGATCCGCACGTCGGGCAGGCCGACCGCTCGACTTCGAGGAGGTCTTTCTCGCCGACGGTGCTATCGGCCGACGCGGTGATCGCGTCGACCAAGTCGAGGCCCGGGTGGACGACGCCGTTGACGACGACCGAGGTGCCGGCCTCCATCGGGCCGCCGGAGACGAAGACCGTCGGGATGTTGAGCCGCAGGGCGGCGTTGAGCATGCCGGGGGTGATCTTGTCGCAGTT
>DLKD01000026.1 GCA_002477755.1 Gordonia sp. UBA7599 | reverse complement strand
CGCTACGCCGACGCGCTGTCGATGGCCGACAACGTGATGACGTTCCGCTACCTCATCAAGGAGGTGGCCATCAAAGAAGGCGTTTTCGCGACCTTCATGCCCAAGCCGTTCAGCGACCACGCCGGATCGGCGATGCACACTCACATGAGCCTGTTCGAGGGCGAGGAGAACGCCTTCCACGACCCCGACGACCCGATGCAGCTGTCGGTCGTGGGCAAGCAGTTCGTCGCGGGCATCCTGCACCATGCCTCGGAGCTGAGCGCGGTCACCAACCAGTGGGTCAATAGTTACAAGCGCCTCATCCACGGCGGCGAGGCTCCCACGGCGGCGACGTGGGGCCGGGCTAACCGTTCGGCACTGGTCCGGTTGCCGATGTACACGCCCAACAAGAGTTCGTCGCGCCGTGTCGAGGTCCGCAGCCCCGATTCGGCCTGCAACCCGTACCTGACCTTCGCGGTGCTGCTCGCCGCCGGGCTCAAGGGCATCTCCGAGGGCTACGAGCTGCCCGAGGAGGCCGAGGACGACGTGTGGGCCCTGACGCCCGGCGAGCGCCGAGCCATGGGTTACCGCGAGCTACCCGGCAGCCTGGCCGAGGCACTGCACGTGATGGAGAGCTCCGAACTGGTCGCCGAAACGCTCGGTGAGCACGTCTTCGACTACTTCCTGCGCAACAAGTGGACGGAGTGGACCGCCTACCGCAGCCACGTCACCCCGTTCGAGCTCCGCAACTACCTGCCGCTGTAGGACGGTCGTGCGCCGGGGATCGGTACCCAGCCCGGGGCGGCTCGGTCTACTAGACAGCGCCGCCGCGCACAACCTTGCCCTTCTCGGGTGGAATGCCGAGGAGTCGACCGACATCGCATGGGCGCTCTCGCGCGCGCCCGACGCCGACCTTGCCCTCAAGGCCCTGGTCCGACTGCGCGAAGCCTTGGGTGGCGGCTGGTACGAGGTAGCCGCCCTGATCGCCGGGGACAAGGGGTTTCGCGGCCGCCTGTTCGGAGTGCTTGGCAGTTCCGATGCCCTCGGCGACCACCTCGTTGCCGAGCCGGAGGCCTGGCGGGTGTTGGTGCCACCCACTCTGCCCAATGCGCTCGACATGCGGACCTCGATGCTGGCGGCGGTCGACGCCCACCCCGACCCGTCGGCCGGACCCGACGACCTCGTCTACCGCGCAGGTGTGACCGGCCCCGCGGCGATCATGGCGCTGCGCCGTGCCTACCGCGACAACATCCTGGTCATCGCGGCGCATGATGTGGCCGCGACCGTGCAGGATGAGCCCGCGGTGACCATTCCCGTGGCAACCGCACTCCTGGCCGACCTGGCGGACGCGGCACTGACCGCCACGCTCGCGGTGGCGATCGCCGGCGTGTGTGACGACAAACCGCTGACGGTGCGCCTCGCCGTCATCGCGATGGGCAAATGCGGTGCTCGCGAGCTCAACTACGTCTCCGACGTCGACGTCATCTTCGTCGCCGAGCCCGCCGACTCCACGTCGGCGCGCATCGCCGGCGAATTCATGCGCGTCGGGTCCGCTGCGCTTTTCGAGGTGGATGCGGCACTGCGCCCGGAGGGCAAGGCGGGATCCTTGACCCGCACCCTCGACAGCCACGTCGCATATTACGAGCGGTGGGCCAAGACGTGGGAGTTCCAGGCCCTGCTCAAAGCGCGGCCGATGTGTGGCGACATGGCTCTGGGGAAGGCCTACATCGACGCCGTCAACCCGATGGTCTGGACCGCGGCCGAACGCGACGACTTCGTCGTCGACGTCCAGGCGATGCGCCGCCGAGTGGAGTCACTGGTCCCCGAGGACTTGCGTGAGCGGAATCTGAAACTCGGCAGCGGCAGCCTCCGAGACGTCGAATTCGCCGTCCAGTTGCTGCAGATGGTGCACGGTCGCGTCGACGAGTCGCTGCGAGTACTGGCCACCGTCGACGCGCTGGCGGCGTTGACCGCGGGCGGCTACATCGGGCGCGACGATGGGGCGAACCTGTCCGCGTCGTACCAGTTCATGAGGTTGCTCGAGCATCGGCTGCAGTTGCAGCGGTTATCGCGCACCCACGTGCTGCCCGACCCTGACGACGACGTCGCGATGCGCTGGCTCGCGCGGGCCGCCCACATCCGCCCGTCCGCTGATCTCGATGCCGCCGGAGTGCTGCGCAACGACCTGCGCAAACAGCGCAAACGCATCCGGCAACTCCACGAGAAGCTCTTCTACCGGCCGCTGCTGGAATCGGTGACCCACTTCGACGCCGACGAGTTGACGCTGTCGAGTGAATCGGCCCAGCGCCGCCTCGCCGCCTTGGGCTATGCCAAGCCCGACCGTGCGCTCGGGCACATCCGCGCATTGGCCTCGACGGCGGGCCGGCGCGGGCAGATCCAATTGCTGATCCTCCCGTCGCTACTCGAGTGGATCAGCCGCACCCCCGACCCCGACGCCGGGCTGCTGAACTACCGCCGCCTCTGCGAGGAACTGGTCGACGCCGAGTGGTTCCTGCGCCTGCTGCGCGACGACGGTGTCGTGGCCCAGCGCCTCATGCACGTACTGGGCACATCGGCCTACATCGCCGAGTTGCTGATGCGCGCGCCCGAGGTCATCAAGCTCTACTCCGACGGAGCCGACGGCCCAAAACTCATTGGTGTGAACCCCGAGGACGTCGCCAAGGGCTTGATCGCGTCGACGGTCCGCCGCACCGATCTCAAGCCCGCCGTCGCCGTGGCCCGGGCGCACCGGCGTGCCGAACTGGCGCGCATCGCTTCGGCCGACGTGCTCGGGATGCTCGACGTGCCGCAGGTGTGCACCGCGCTGTCGTCGGTGTGGGCGGCGGTCCTCAACGCCGCACTGGCCGTCGTGGTGGCGGAGTCGCTGCCCGACGGTGGGGAGCCGCCGGCGCGGATCGCTGTCATCGGTATGGGCCGACTAGGTGGCGGTGAACTCGGCTACGGGTCCGACGCCGACGTGATTTTCGTCTGTGATCCCCGTCCGGGCGTCGACGAGACGACGGCGATCAAGTGGGCGACCACCGTCGCCGAGAACGTGCGGATCATGCTCGGCACCCCCAGTGCCGATCCGCCGCTGGAGGTCGACATCGACCTGCGACCAGAGGGACGCAACGGTCCGGTCGTGCGCACGCTCGCGGCCTATCGCGCCTATTACGACCAATGGGCGCAGCCCTGGGAGATCCAGGCGTTGCTGCGCGCCCACCAGGTCGCCGGTGATGACGACCTGGGCATTGACTTCCTGCATATGGCCGATGCGATCCGCTATCCGTCGGGCGGTGTCTCGCCGGAGGCGGTCCGTGAGATCCGCCGCATCAAGGCGCGAGTCGACGCCGAGCGGCTGCCGCGCGGCGCGGACCCCGCGATGCACACCAAACTGGGGCGAGGCGGCCTGGCCGACGTGGAATGGACGGTTCAGTTGGTGCAGCTGCGACACGCCCACGACCACCCTTCGCTCCACAACACCTCGACGTTGGAGTCGTTGGATGCGATCGCCGCCGACGGCCTGCTCCCCGAGGACCAGGTCGAGAAACTGCGCGACGCCTGGCTCACTGCTACCAAGGCGCGCAATGCGCTCGTCCTGGTGCGCGGCAAACCGGTCGACGAACTGCCCGGTCCGGGTTCGGCGCTGCGGGCGGTCGCATTCGCCGCGGGCTGGCCGGCCGACGATTCGGGGGAGTTCCTCGAGCACTACCTGAGGGTGACGCGCCGCGCCAAGACGGTCGTCACCGAAGTATTCGGGGCCTGAGGGTGGCCTTGCGCCCAACGTGGGCGCAACGCTGTGGTCTGCACCACGTGATAAGGGTTACCTCACTTCCGAGGGGTAGCATGGCTGCATGACGATTGTCGCCGAGGAATCCCTTGCACCGGCCGGCCGGACCTCTCAGGTGCTCCGCGAGGCGACCGCGCGCGCCCACGAGAACGCCGAGCGGTCGGCTTTCGTCGCCGACCTGATGGGCGGTCGGCTCGGGGTGGCGGCGTACGCCCGCCTGGTCGGACAGCTCGTGCACGTGTACCGCGCGCTGGAGGACACCGGTGCCCGACTAACCGGCGATCCGGTTGCCGATGCCGTCCTCGACGACCGGTTGGACCGCGTGCCGTCGTTGGAATCGGATCTCGCGGCGCTGGGCGTCGATCCGGCGGGGGAGCCGATGCTCCCGGTGACGATCGATTACGTTGCCGCGATCGAAGCCTGCGACGACGATGCGGTGCGCTACCTCGCCCACCACTACACCCGCTATCTCGGCGACCTGTCCGGCGGGCAGATCATCGCCAGCCGTATGCGCTTGCATTACGGGGTGCCCGACGAGGCGCTGGCGTTCTACCGCTTCACCGGCATCGACAAGCTCAAGCGCTACAAGGACGGCTACCGCGAGCGGCTCGACGCCCTCGACCTCGACCGCGACGCCCTGGCGCGGCTCACGACTGAGGCCATCGGAGCCTTCGAGTTCAACCAGAGGCTGTTCACCGAGTTGGAGAACTGACTATTCGCTGCCGTCGGTCTGGTCGATGGCGGCGATCTGCAGGACGAAGATCAACGGGTCGTCTGCTCGGATCCCGGCGTCGGCCTGTCCGCCCATCGGGCCGTAGCCGTCGGCCGGGGTCATCGCGACGGCGACCGAGGCCCCGGGCTTCTGCCCGACGATCGCCTTTTGGAAGCCGCTCACGACCTGCGTCAACGGGAACGACGCGGGTGTGCCGCGCTCATAGGCGCTGTCGAATGCCTTGCCGTCGCGACCGTTGACGCCCACGTAGCAGACCGACACCATGTCGTCGACGGTGATCACCCGGTCACCCTTGCCCTCGTGCAGGGTGTGGATCGTCGTCTCGGTCACCGTGAAGGGAGTGTCGACGGTGATGCCGGGGGCGTGGCTGGCCGTCGGCGCGACGACTTTGACCTCTCCGGTCGCTCCCTTGAAAGTCCAGTCGGGCTTGGCGTCGGCTGGTGCCGCGGCGGTCGGGCAGGTGCCTGTTTCCGGCTCGGTCCCGTGGGCCTTGTCGGTCTTGTCGTTGGAGCCGCAACCGGTCAGAACGAGGGCGGTCGCGGCGGCGAGGGTCGTGATGATTGCGGGGACGCGAGCGGTTTTGCGCATGGGTCTCAACCTAACAGACCACCCCGGGTACCCTCGTGCGCGAACACCCACCACTGGTACGCAAAGGATCCGGACGAATGGCCAAGCACCCGAATCACACGCCGCAGACTCCCATGCTGATCCCGGGTCGGGTTGAGGACTTCGTGGTCAAGCACCTCGACGGGCCGATGTCGCGGCTCGCGGGCCACCTGCCGTCGGTCTTTGCGACGGTGCACCATACCGGCCGCAAGTCGGGCACGCCCTATGCGACGACGGTGCAGGCCTTCCGTCGCGGCGACACGCTCGCCATCGCCCTGGTGCATGGGAAGACGAACTGGGCTAAGAACGTGCTGGCCGCCGGAGGCGCCGACATCACCGTCAAGGGCCGCGACATCCACGTCGTCAATCCCCGGATCCTGCCCGCCGGCAGCGACGGCTCCGGCCTTCCGCTGCCGATGCGGGCGACATTGAAGGTCGCCGCGGTGCTCGTCGCCGATATCGCCGCTTAGTCGACGATCCGTGCCGCAACGCCGTCGAGGATGAGGTCGAGCCCGAAGCGCAGCTCCTCGTCGAAGAAGTCGACGCCGCCGTCGTCGAGGTAGCCGCTCGCGACCGAGCGCGAAAGATTGGGATAGCGGTCCGCGTCGATGACCTGGGACAACACTGTCGTGTAGTGGTCGGCGCTCGATGCCCGCTCCGGGTCGAATGCGCCCATGTCGGCCGACATTCGCACGTGGTTGCGGGTGAAGCCCGAGATCAACAGCAGCGTCGACAGCCGCTGAGCGTCGGGTAGTCCGGTGCCGTCGAACGCCGCTATACCCGCGTCGGTCCACCGCAGCGTGTGGGGGCCGGCCGGTGGGCGGGTCATTGGCAGCGCAGTGGTCCAGGGGTGTGCGAGCTGACGGTCGACGATTGCCATCGTCCATGCCGTAACGCGGGCCCGCCAGTCTCCTTCGGTGGCCAATCCGGGCGGAGGGGGGCCGTAGGCCTCGTCGAACATGAGCTCGTAGACGTCCTCCTTGGCCTCGACGTAGCGATACAGCGACATCGGTGTGAGGTCGAGTCGTTCTGCGATGGCCTTCATCGATACCGCGTCGAGCCCGTCCGCGTCGGCGATCTCCATCGCCGCGCGGGCGATGTCTCCGACGGCCAGCCGGGGTTTGGGGCCGCGGCGGGAGCCCTGGGTGATGCCCCACATCAACTGCAGGTAGCGGGGGAGTGCGGTGGCCGACGGCATCATAGCGGTCATCCTAGCCGCCTTATTGCTTGCCTCGTACACAAAACAGGCTTAGTATCAGTCTTGTTCATAAACAGTATTTGGCATAAACAGTTAGGTGTGGTGATGAGTTCCTCACGTTCCCCCTGGATCGGCATGGTCGCATTGTGCCTGCCGATGCTCATCGTCTCGATGGACGTATCGGTGCTGTTCTTCGCCGCGCCGTTCATCGCGGCCGACCTGGGCGCGACCGCCGAACAACAGCTCTGGATCTTCGACGTCTATGGATTCGTCCTCGCCGGCCTGCTGCTGACGATGGGCGCGCTGGCCGACCGGATCGGTCACCGGCGGCTGCTCATGATCGGTGCGATTGCGTTCAGCACCGCATCGGTGGCCGCGGCGTTCTCGGTATCACCGGGAATGCTCATCGCGGCGCGAGCACTGCTGGCCGTCGGGGGCGCGACGCTCATGCCGTCGACGCTGGCCTTGGTCCGCCACCTTTTCGTCGACCCCGCGCAACGGGCACAGGCGGTGGCGACGTGGAGCGCGGTGTTCACCGGTGGTGTGGCGGTGGGTCCGATCATCAGCGGTCTGCTCCTCGAGCACTTCTGGTGGGGCTCGGTCTTCCTGATCAACGTGCCGGTGATGATGGCATTGCTGGTCGTCGCACCGTTCCTGCTCCCCGGTGGAACCGGCGACACGCGACGCAGCGTCGACGTGGTCAGCGCGGTGCTCGCTCTCGGTGCGATCCTGCCGGTCATCGAGGGCATCAAGAAGTTGGCCGCGCAGGGGTGGTCGTGGGCCCCGGTCGGACTGATCGCGGCCGGGATCTGCGTCGGTGCGGCCTTCGTGTGGCGCCAGCGGCACTTGACCCAACCTCTCGTCGACGTATCGATGTTCGCCGATCGGCGGTTCTCGGCGTCGATCTGGATCAACGTCGTCGGGGCGTTCGCCATTCTGGGTAACGCGATCATGATGACCCAGTATCTGCAGTCGGTGCTGGGCTATTCGCCGCTGAGCGCTGCGCTGTGGAGCCTGTTGCCCGCGGTGTTCATCGGTGCCGCTGCGCCGGCGGCGGCCACCGGTTCGGTGCGGTTCGGGCGCCCGCCGACGATCATCGTCGGCCTAGTCGTCGCCGCCGGCGGCTTCATCATCCTCGCGTCACTCACCACCGTCCACTCGTTGGCCGTGGTGCTGGTCGGCGCGACCCTGCTGGCCTGCGGCACCGTCGCCGTCTCGGCCGTCATCACCGACTACGTCGTCGGTGTGGCACCGGTCGAGCGGGCCGGTGCGACGTCGAGTCTGCTCGAAACCTCCAGCGAGTTCGGCGGCGCCTTCGGCATCGCCATCCTGGGCAGTGTGCTCAACGCGGTCTACCGGTTGTCCTTCGACGACGCCGCTTTCGCCGACACCCCCGCCGCTCGCAGCCTGTCCGGTGCCATCGCTACGGCGCACGGGCTGGGCGCAGAGCAGGCGCAGCACCTGATGGCGGTGGCGCGCAGTTCCTTCGTCGACGGACTCTCTGCGGCGGCATGGGTTGGCGCCGCGGTGTTGCTCGCCACGGCGGCGCTCGCGGCGTGGGCATTGCGGGGACCGTCAGAACATGCCGTGTCCGAGGAGCATGCGGCAGCCGAATAGGCACATGCCGCGGTGGAACAGACAGCGGCCCCCGACCCTTCCGGGTCGGGGGCCGCCGCGCGTGCCAGGGGAGGGATTCCCCGAATCAGCAGTCGTAGTAGAGCGAGAACTCGTACGGGTGCGGACGGATCTGCACCGGCATGATCTCGTTGTCGCGCTTGAGGCGGATCCAGGTCTCGATGAGGTCCTCGGTGAACACCCCACCGGCGGTGAGGTAGTCGTGGTCCTCCTCGAGACGGTCGATGACCGTGGCGAGCGAGGTCGGCGCCTGCGGGATCGACTTGGCCTCTTCCGGCGGAAGCTCGTAGAGGTCCTTGTCGACCGGCTCGTGCGGCTCGATCTTGTTCTTGATGCCGTCCAGGCCGGCCATCATCATCGCGGCGAAGGCCAGGTACGGGTTGCCCGAGCTGTCCGGGCAGCGGAACTCGAGACGCTTGGCCTTCGGGTTGTTGCCGGTGATCGGGATGCGCACACATGCCGAACGGTTGCGCTGGCTGTAGACCAGGTTGATCGGGGCCTCGTAGCCGGGCACCAGGCGCTTGTA
>DLKD01000039.1:5822-10939 GCA_002477755.1 Gordonia sp. UBA7599 | reverse complement strand
AGACGACCCTGGCCGGCAAGCTTGCCGCCTGGTTGGGAAAGCAGGGGCACACGCCGCTCCTCGTCGCCTGTGACCTCCAGCGGCCGGGCGCCGTCAACCAGTTGCAGGTGGTCGGTGAGCGCGCGGGCGTCCAGGTGTTCGCGCCGAACCCCGGTACCGCCGTGGGTGTTGAAGGCGAGATGGGCGTGTCGGCCGGCGATCCGGTGCAGGTGGCGCGCGGCGGTGTCGAGTACGCCCGTGCGAACCATTTCGACACGGTGATCATCGATACCGCGGGCCGTCTCGGCCTCGACGACGAGTTGATGCGCCAGGCCGCGGACGTGCGCGCGGCCACCGATCCCGACGAAGTCCTCTTCGTCGTCGACGCCATGATCGGCCAGGACGCCGTCACCACGGCACAGGCCTTCGCCGAGGGCGTCGGGTTCACCGGCGTCGTCCTCACCAAGCTCGACGGCGATGCCCGCGGCGGTGCCGCACTGAGCGTCCGCGAGGTGACCGGCGAGCCCATCCTCTTCGCGTCGACCGGTGAGAAACTGGAGGACTTCGACGTCTTCCATCCTGACCGCATGGCCAGCCGGATTCTCGGCATGGGCGACGTCCTCTCGCTGATCGAGCAGGCCGAGGAGCACTGGGACGCCCAGCAGGCCGAAGAGGCCGCGTCGAAGATCATGGGCGGCGACCTCACGCTGGAGGACTTCCTGCAGCAGATGCTCATGATCCGCAAGATGGGCCCCATCGGAAACCTGCTCGGCATGCTGCCGGGCGCCGGCCAGATGAAGGAGGCGTTGGCGCAGGTCGACGACTCGCAGCTCGACCGCGTGCAGGCAATCATCCGCGGCATGACCCCCGCCGAGCGTGCCGATCCGAAGATCATCAACGGCTCGCGCCGCCTGCGCATCGCCAACGGCTCGGGTGTCTCGGTCTCTGAAGTCAACCAGCTCGTCGACCGCTTCTTTGAGGCCCGCAAGCAGATGGCCGCGATGACCGGTCGCATGGCCGGCCCCGGCGGAGGGCGCAAGAACGTCCGGCGCGGCAAGGGGGGCAAGAAGGGCAAGAAGGTCCGCGGCCGCGGACCGACGCCGCCCAGGGTGCGCGGCGGGTTCCCGGGCATGCCGCCCGGTGGGTTCCCCGGCATGCCCGGCGGAATGCCCGACCTGTCGTCGATGCCGCCCGGACTCGACGAGCTGCCACCGGGCTTGGCCAACATCGACTTCTCGCAGTTCGACCAGAACGGCAAGAAGAAGTAGTCGGGGATCCGGAGGTGGCTGTGACCGGAGCACTCCATGTCGGCGGCCGTAACGGCTTGACCGGTGAACGAATCGACCTGTGGATCGTCGACGGCGTGTTCCGCGACGGGCCGGTCGACGGTGCGACGACGATCGTCGACGACGGTTGGTTGTTGCCCGGTCTGGTCGATGCCCACAACCACGTAGGCATCGCGCCTGGGCTCGGCGTCACCGTCGAGCAGGCGCGGGCGTTTGCGTACGCCGACGTCGCAGCCGGGACGACGCTGATCCGCGAGGTCGGCTCGCCGCTGGACACCCACCCGCTCGACGACGATCCGCGCTGCCCGCAGTTCATCCGGTCTGGCAAGCACATCGCGCGACCGAAGCGGTACCTGCGCGACTACGGCGTCGATCTCGACGATCCCGACGACCTCGCCGCCGAGGTCACGCGCCAGGCGGCGGCCGGGGACGGCTGGGTGAAGATCGTCGGCGACTGGATCGACCGAGACGCCGGTGATCTCGCCCCGCTGTGGACTCGCGCGCAACTCGACGCGGCGGTGGCCGCCGCGCACGGAGCCGGGGCGAAGATCACCGCGCACGTCTTCGGCTATGACGCGCTGCCCGACATCATCGGCGCCGGATTCGACTGCATCGAGCACGGAACCGGGCTGACCGACGACCTCATCGACGAGGTGGTGGCCCGCGACATCGCGCTGGTCCCGACGATGATCCAGATCGAGAATTTCCCGGGCATCGCCGACGGCGCCGACCGGTTCCCGACGTATCAGGCCACCATGCGCGATTTGTACGCGCGCGCCGGACAGGTGATGGCGGCGGCGCGTGAGGCGGGCGTGCAGATCTTCGCGGGAACGGACGCCGGCGGCTTCGTCGGGCACGGCCGGATCGTCGACGAGGTGGAGGCTCTGGTCGCCATGGGCATGCCGGTCTCCGAGGCGCTCGACGCGGCCAGCGCGGCCGCGCGGCGCTGGCTGGGTGCGGGGGTGTTCGACGACGGTGACCGCGCCGACGTGCTGATCCTCGACGCCGACCCGCGCGAGGACTTGAGCGCGCTGCGCCGCCCGCGCGAGATCATCTGCGGTGGAGTTCCGATCAGAGGCTAGGTCCCGTACGAACGCGGTCGATTATTACCACTACGAGGTAAAGATCACCGCGCTAAGTGCTCCAGGGGCATCAGAGGGTGGTCGAGCACGGCTTGGTTCAGCCCGTCTGACCGCTCGTGATTTTGGGGATTGACGTGCACCAGTGGCAGAATGAACCGTCGGTTCGCCGGACCCGGGTACGCCCGACCGGCGGTCACACCGAATCAATCGCAAAACCGGACTTGCGCATCCCGCGCGGGTTGCTGAATTGCGCAGTGACCAACTGAAGGAAACATGTCTGTCAAGATCAAGCTCGCCCGCCTCGGCAAGATCCGCCAGCCGCAGTACCGCATCGTCGTCGCCGACTCGCGTACCCGCCGCAACGGCCGCGTCATCGAGACCATCGGCAAGTACCACCCCAAGGAAGACCCCTCGTTCATCGAGGTGGACTCCGACCGCGCCCAGTACTGGCTCGGCGTCGGCGCGCAGCCCACCGAGCCGGTAGCCGCGATCCTGAAGATCACCGGTGACTGGCAGAAGTTCAAGGGCCTGCCGGGCGCCGAGGGCACCCTGAAGGTCGCCGAGCCCAAGCCGAGCAAGCAGGACTTGTTCAACGCCGCGCTGGCCGCTGCTGACAGCGAGCCGGTCGCCGACGCCACCACGCCGAAGAAGAAGGCCGCGAAGAAGGCTGCGGAGAAGGCCGAGGAGAAGGCCGAAGCCGAGGACAAGGCCACCGCGTCGGAGGCCCCGGAGACCGCTGAGCCGGAGACCGAGGCTGTCAAGGAAGACCTCGCCGACGACGGTGAGACCGTGGCCGAGGCCGTCGCCGAGGGTGAGGCCGCTGCCGACGCCAAGGACGAGGCGTGAGCGTCGTCGTCGCCGACGCCGTCGAACACCTCGTTCGCGGGATCGTGGCCAACCCCGACGACGTCCGTGTCGAGCTGCTGTCCGGCGGCCGCGGCGGGCGGTTGATCGAGGTCCACGTGAATCCCGAGGATCTCGGCAAGGTCATCGGCCGCAACGGCCGCACGGCCACCGCGCTGCGCACCCTGGTCACCGGTATCGGGGGCAAGGGACTGCGCGTCGACATCGTCGACACCGACCGCTGATCGTCGACCGGGACCGCACGTGGACCTGGTGATCGGCCGCGTGGTCAAGCCCCACGGCGTCCGCGGCGAACTCGTCGTCGACATCCGCACTGACGACCCCGAGTTGCGCTTCGCGCCCGGCACCGTGGTGCGCGGCGTGATGCCGCGCGTCAAGGGTGCCGCACCCACCGCAGAGCGGGAGTTCACCGTTACAGCCGCCCGGAATCATTCCGGGCGGCTGTTGGTGTCGCTGGCCGGCGTCAGTGATCGTGGTGCCGTGGACGATTTGCGCGGACTGCTGTTTGTCATCGATGCCGACGATGTGGATTCCGGCGACGATCCCGACGAGTTCTACGACCACGAGCTGATCGGCTTGCCGGTGCGCATCGTCGACGGTGAGACCGTCGGCGAGGTCCGCGACGTCATCCACCTGCCCGGCTCGGACCTGCTCGCCGTCGCTGCCGCCGACGACGGTCGGGAGATCCTCATCCCGTTCGTCGCCGAGATCGTGCCCGAAGTGTCGCGCACCGACGGCGTCGTCATCGATCCGCCCGAGGGTTTGCTGGAGGGCTAGTCGTGCGACTGAGCATCGTGACCATCTTTCCCGACTACGTCGCACCGCTGCGCGAAGCGCTGCTGGGCAAGGCGATCGACAAGGGGATCATCTCCCTTGACGTCCACGACCTGCGCGACTGGACCCACGACGTGCACCGCAGCGTCGACGACTCGCCCTACGGCGGCGGGCCGGGCATGGTCATGAAGCCGCAGGTCTGGGGCGAGGCGCTCGATGAGGTGTGCGGTACCGAGACCGACGTCGAGAACGGCCCGATCCTCGTCGTCCCGACGCCTGCCGGTGTGCCGTTCACCCAGGCGACGGCACAGCGCTGGAGCCGGGAGAACCACCTGGTCTTCGCCTGCGGACGCTACGAGGGAATCGACCAGCGCGTCGTCGACGACGCGGCCCGGCGGATGCGCGTCGAAGAGGTGTCGATCGGCGATTTCGTGTTGATCGGTGGCGAGGTCGCGGTCATGGCGATGGTCGAGGCCACGACGCGGCTGATCGACGGTGTGCTGGGCAACCCGGTGTCGCATCAGGACGACTCCTTCTCCGACGGTTTGCTCGAAGGCCCCAGCTACACGCGCCCGGTGTCGTGGCGCGGACTCGACGTGCCCGAGGTGCTGTTGTCGGGCGATCACGCCCGGGTCGCCGCATGGCGGGCCGAGCAGGCATTGGAGCGCACACGGGCACGACGACCCGATTTGCTGCGCGAGCACGACTCCTGACACAATGGAGCGGTTGCCACGCGGCAGGTCACGGCACATGCCGACCCCGTGTGGACACGCAATGCTCGGAGCATGAACCGGTTGATCCGTCCGCGGCCGCCAGGTTCCTCTACTCACGCACACGCCAGATTGGACAACCGATATGAACACCCTGGACTTCCTCGACAAGCAGTCCCTCCGCGACGACCTGCCCGACTTCGCCCCCGGCGACACCGTTGACGTTCACGTCAAGGTGATCGAGGGCTCCAAAGAGCGCGTCCAGGTCTTCAAGGGCGTCGTGATCCGCCGCCAGGGTGGCGGTGTGCGTGAGACCTTCACCGTCCGCAAGGTGTCCTTCGGCGTCGGCGTGGAGCGCACCTTCCCGGTGCACAGCCCCAACATCGCCAAGATCGACGTGCTCACCCGCGGTGACGTCCGTC
>DLKD01000039.1:746-5696 GCA_002477755.1 Gordonia sp. UBA7599 | reverse complement strand
CCAAGCTCTACTACCTGCGCGATCTCCGTGGCAAGGCCGCGAAGATCAAGGAAAAGCGCTGACGCGTCGCCGCCCCCTCGGGCGCTGACCCGGTAGGCTGTGGAGTCGTGTCCGACGATAACGACGAGAACGTCTCCAAGCCCTGGCATTCCAAGGGCGACAAGGACGACAAGCCCGACGAGAAGCGCTCCTTCTTCCGCGAATTGGCCGTCATCATCGGCATCGTGTTGGTGGTGAGCTGGATCGGACAGACCTTCATCTTCCGCCAGTACGTGGTGCCGTCGGAGTCGATGGAATCGACCCTGATTGGCTGCGCGGGTTGCTCCAACGACCGCATCGTCATCGACAAGCTGGCCTACCGCTTCGGCGACCCCACCCCCGGTGACGTCGTCGTCTTCAAGGCGCCCAGCGAATCCTGGGACTCGGGCGGTCCGCCGCGCGACTCGTCGACGCTGCGCGGCAAGTTCCTCAACGCGCTCTCGTGGTTCGGCTACGCCCCGCCTAACGAGTACAGCCTGGTCAAGCGGGTCATCGCGACTGGCGGTCAGACCGTCGAATGTCATGCGTCGGAGAACGTCGGCATCAAGGTCGACGGCAAGCCGCTGCACGAGCCGTACATCGACCGCGAACTGCAGTCGCGCGTCCCCGACGCGGGCCCGTGCCTGGGACCCGATTTCGGGCCCATCAAGGTGCCCGACGGCAACTACTGGGTGATGGGTGACAACCGGACGTACTCGGCCGATTCCCGCTTCCACACCGAGGACGAATTCCACGGCACAGTGCCGAAGTCCGACATCCGGGGCAAGGTGCGATTCGTCATCTGGCCGGCCGCGCGCATCGGCGGGGTCGGATCGGAGAATCCGCAGAAGTAGGGCCGCGATGTCAGCTTCCCTACGATGGCCTCCGCGGCCGCCCGTGCGCCGCGCGGCGTCGCTGCGCACCTACGAATTCGCCCTGCACAACAGTGGTTTGGGGCCGGTCGCCGGGGTTGACGAAGCCGGTCGGGGTGCGTGTGCCGGACCGCTCGTCGTCGCGGCGTGTGTCTTGAAACCGAACCAACTGCGCTCCCTGGCCGATCTGAACGACTCCAAGAAAGTGGCGCCGCCCGCCCGGCGCCGGCTGTACGGCGCGATCCGCAAGTACGCGCAGGCGTATTCGGTGGTGGTGATCGAGGCAGACGAGATCGACCGGATCGGCATCCACGTCGCCAACATCGAGGGCATGCGCCGCGCCGTCGCCGCGCTGCACACCACGCCCGGGTACGTCCTGTCGGACGGCTTTGTCGTGCCGGGGCTGCCGGTGCCGTCGCTGCCGATCATCGCCGGTGATGCCAACGCCGCCTGCATCGCGGCGGCGAGCATCCTGGCCAAGGTGACACGCGACGACATCATGGCGCGACTCGACGACGAGCTGCCCGGATACGACTTCGCCGTGCACAAGGGCTACTCGACCGAGCACCACATGAGCCGTGTCGCCGAACTCGGTCCGTCGGCGCAGCACCGCATGTCGTATCGCAACGTCGCGGCCCACGCGGTGCGCGATACCCTGAAACCATGAGTGCCGACGATCTCGAGAACTACGAAGCCGACCTGGAGCTGTCGCTGTACCGCGAGTACAAGGACATCGTCGGCCAGTTCACCTACCTCGTGGAGACCGATCGTCGGATGTACTTGGCCAACGGCGTCGAAATGTCGCCGCGCAACTCCGACGGCGAGGTGTACTTCGAGCTGCGCCTCACCGATGCGTGGGCTTGGGATCTGCACCGTCCGTCGCGGTTTGTGAAGCAGGTGCGGATCATCACGTTCAAGGACGTCAACATCGAGGAGATCGAGCAGCCTGAGCTGCGGCTCCCCGAGTAGCCCCCAGGTTTTCCACAGTTCTCAGATATCCACAGGACCGTGCCGTCACAGGCCCGGGACAGGCGGATCGGTCGGTGCCGTGATCCATCCTCGATCGCATGGGGGAGACACGACAATCACTCGGGGCGGCGGGCGAGGCAATCGCGGCCGACTACCTGGCGACGCTGGGCTGGCGCGTTTGTGCGCGCAACTGGCGCAATCGATACGGCGAACTGGATGTGATCGCGCGGGAGCCGAATCCGTCCGGCGGACCCGACAACCTCGTGATCGTCGAGGTGAAGACACGACGCAACGCCGCGGTCTACGACGACCCGGTCACCGCGGTCACCGACGAGAAGCTGGCACGCATGGTGCGGTTGGCGTGGATGTGGGTCGAGGAGCAGCGCGAAGCCGGTGACCTGCCGTACTTCGAGGCGATGCGCTTCGATGTGATCTCGATCCGCATGGCCGGGCCGGGCGGGGCGCCGGCGCTGCGTCATCACCGCGGGTTGGTCGACTGATGACGCTGGGACGGGCGTTCTCCGTCGGGCTGAACGCGTTTCGGGCCCGCGTTGTCGAGGTCCAGGCCAATACCAGTCGGGGCACCCCGGGATTCTTCATCACCGGACTGGCCGACGTGGCTTTGCGAGAGGCGCGCGACCGGGTCCGCCCGGCGATCGTCAACTCCGGTGGAAACTTCCCGGAGCTCAAGGTCGTCGTCGCGCTCGCGCCGGCGAACATGCCGAAGGCCGGTCCCGGCTTCGACCTCGCGATGGCGGTGAGCATCGTCTTGGCCGACAAGGATGCCGACGACAAGCTGCTGGAGGCCGGTGCGATGCTCGTGCCCTCGACGGTCTTCCTCGGCGAGCTCGGTCTTGATGGCGCCATTCGTCCGGTGCGCGGGGTGCTGCCCTGCCTGCTCGAGGCCCGGCGCGCCGGGTTTGTGCGGGCGGTGGTCCCGCGGGCGAACATGGCCGAGGCCGGCCTGGTGTCCGGGATCGAGATCCACGGAGCGACCAGATTCGCTGATGTATGCCGGTGGTTGCGCGGCGATGCCGAGCTCGACGATGAGCCGCCGCCCGTCGACGGGTTGACCGTCCCGTCACCGGATATGGCCGACGTCGTCGGCCAGGGACAGGCGCGCCGGGCGCTGGAGATCGCGGCCGCCGGAATGCACCACATCCTGATGACCGGGCCGCCGGGAATCGGCAAGACCATGCTGGCCCGCCGCCTACCGGGGATCCTGCCCTCGCTGGGTGAGGACGAGGCGCTGGAGGTCACGGCGATCCACTCGATCGCGGGGGCATTGCCGCGGCGACGGCCGCTCATCGTCGAACCGCCGTTCATCGCACCGCATCATTCGGTGACGGTCACCGCGCTGCTCGGTGGGGGCACCGGCACCGCCCGGCCGGGTGTGGCGTCGCTGGCGCACCGAGGGGTGTTGTTCCTCGACGAGTGCGCCGAGATGGGTGCCAAGGCGCTCGATGCGTTGCGGCAGCCGCTGGAGGAGGGTGAGGTGCGCGTGACGCGGCGCGATGGGGTGGCCACCTACCCGGCACGCCTGCAATTGGTGCTGGCGGCCAACCCGTGTCCGTGCGCACCGGCCCACGACATCGACTGTGTCTGCTCGGTGGTGGCGCGGCGGCGATATCTGGGCAAGTTGTCGGGTCCGCTCATGGATCGCATCGACATCCGGGTCCGGATGAACCCGCCGGGCAACACCGCACTGCTCACCGAATGCGGCGAGCCGAGTACGGCGGTACGGGAACGGGTCGTCGCTGCCCGGGACGCCGCGGTCGCCCGGTGGGCCCACCACGGCTGGCGCACCAACGGCGAGGTGCCGGGGTCAGTGCTGCGCGGCGAGTTCCGACTCGGTCCCGAGGCGATGCGTCCGGTCGAATTGTTCCTGCGCGACGGTCGGGTGACCGCGCGGGGAGCCGATCGTGCCTTGCGACTCGCCTGGACGCTGGCAGACCTACGCGGGGCCGAGCGCCCCAACCAGGACGACGTCGCCCAGGCCCTGCTGTATCGGGACCGAGGGGGAGCAGCATGAGTACCGACGAGTCGGTGTTGCGGGCCTGGGCCTATCTGATGCGGGTGGCCGAGCCACCGCACACCGGTCTGCGCGACCTCGTCGAGGCGGAGGGCCCGGTCGCCGCCGCGCAGGCCATCCGGTCGAGGAAGGTGCCAGCCGGTTTCAACGGCGTCCTCAGCGTGACAAACGTCCGCGCCGAACACGACCTCTCCGCACAGGACCTCGATGCAGCCGCGGCGGTCGGCGCGCGGCTCGTGGCGCCCGACGACGAGGAGTGGCCCGGGTGGCAGCTGTGGGGACTGCGGTCGGCCGACACGGTCGAGCGCGGCGGACCACCCCTGGCGCTGTGGGTGCGAGGGAGCAGGTGTCTTGCCGACGAGGTCGCCGCTGGCATTGGCGTCATCGGGTCGCGCGCATCGACGTCCTACGGCGAGCACGTCACCGGGCAGATCGTCGGCGGACTCGTCGACGCCGGGTGGGCAGTGATCTCCGGCGGTGCGTTCGGCATCGACGGCACCGCGCACCGTGCCGCGCTGGGCTGCGGTGGTAGCACCGTCGCGGTCATGGCGTGCGGTATCGACGTCGATTACCCGTCGTCGCACTCGTCGCTCTTCAATGCGATCGCCCGCGACGGGCTCATCGTCACCGAGTACCCGCCGGGTACCACCGCGGCACGACACCGCTTCCTGACGCGCAACCGTCTGGTGGCGGCACTCTCCACCGCGGTCGTCGTGGTGGAGGCGGGGGCGCGCAGCGGTGCGGCCAACACGGCGGCATGGGCCCGCAAACTAGGACGTCCGCTGGGTGCGGTGCCAGGTCCGATCACCTCGTCGATGTCGTTGGGGTGCAATCGGATGATCGCCGACGAGCAGGCCGCGCTCGTCGTCGACGCGCAGGCGTTGATCTCGCTCGCCGCTCCCGACGGCCAGGGTGGGCCCAATCGCGGCCCGGTGCGACGGATCGACGAGCTCACCGGCGACCGGCAACGCGTGTACGAGGCGATTCCCGGGCGAGGTGCGATCACCGTCGACGAGATCGCCCTCAACGCCGCACTCGACGTCGGCGGCACGATCAGCG
>DLKD01000039.1:346-594 GCA_002477755.1 Gordonia sp. UBA7599 | reverse complement strand
CGTCGCCGCCGTCGGCGACGGATGGTCGATTGTGCGTGATTGAAGCCCGACTACTGGCCGGGGACGGGCCGCCGACCGCCGACGATAAGGGCGATGTCCTTCGCCGGCAGATCCACGGGCTCCCCGTCGCCGATGGTGATGTTCGCGTCGGTGCCGCGTAGCGAGACCCCCGTCAGGTCGACGCCGAAGTACTTCAGCTGCCGCTTGTCGGGATCGCCGATCGCTGCGGCGATCCGGGCCGGTGGCGC
>DLKD01000039.1:0-234 GCA_002477755.1 Gordonia sp. UBA7599 | reverse complement strand
GCCGGGCCGGTGGCGCCGACTGCAGGCCGAGCGGCTCGGTGATGTCGAGGCCGTGCAGGACGTCGTGCGCGAGCGCGCCGGCCTGCCCGCCGCGTGGCGGCGTCCACGGGTGTTCCGCATTGTCACGCAACGATTCGAGCAGTCCGGCGACCCCCTCGTGCGCGTCCTGAGCTTCACCGGCTCGACGGCCACGGGGCAGCGCCTCTACGCCCAGTGCGCCCCGACCATCAAGAA
>DLKD01000069.1:524-34448 GCA_002477755.1 Gordonia sp. UBA7599 | reverse complement strand
ACCGCACCACAAAGCCAGATGTATTTCCCCTCCCCTGTCAGGGGAGGGGGTAGGGGGAGGGGTCGAAAGACGCTGCACGAGCCCTGGCTCTCTGCTAGCCAAGCTCGTATTGTACCAGGCTTCGGGCGGGCGTGCCGGGGAGGCAGGGAGACGCAGAGGCGGGCGGCCGAATACGGCGTCTCTTTGCCTCCCGGCCTTGCGTCTCAGCCCCAGAGCGTGCGCAGAAAGCTGATCTGGGCCTGCTTCTGGTAGGTGCCGCCGCCCTCGTGGTGGTTGTAGCGCCAGATCGTGATATCTTTCGGCCCGGCGTAGTGGTTATAGGCCGCGAACACCGTCGACGGCGAGGTGCTTGCGCAGGCGCGGGACTTGCGCGAACAACTGCGGGCGACGTCGGCGCGCGTCGAAGCGCTGGCCACGAGTGTGCGGATCGTCGCGCTCGGGGACCTGCCCGTACTCGTCGACGGGGCCGACATCGGTGCCCGCGGTGAGGACCTGAGCATCGTCGGGGAGACCGTCGTCGAGGTGCCCGGTGCGGTCCGCGTTGAATTGGCCCCCGCCGTGAACGCCGCCAACCTTGCACAACAGCGCGACGCCCTCGTGCAGCAAGCGTCTCGGCTGTGCGCTGCCCACGGAGCCACCGACTTGGACGAGACCATCGGCCTGGGTGAGGCGCGGTTGGTGATCGAGCCGCAGGTGATGGTGGCGCGATCCGAAGCCGACCGGGTCTGTGGAGATGCCGATATCGACGAGCTGCGCGGCGTTGTCGCTCGGCTGGCCGATCAAGCCGGCGGGGCCGACGCCGGGGCGGGCACAGCCGAGTCGGAGGAGGCTGCCGCCAGTGCGGGCACCGAGTCCGACCTGACCACCCGGCGGTCGGCCGAACGCGAGTGCGCCGCTTCCCTTCTCGCCGCGGAGCGCGCCGTTGCGGCATCCTGCCGGCGTACCGTCGAGCTCGCTGCCGCCGAGCAACGGGCGGCCGACGACGTGGCGCGCATCGACAACCAGATGGCGGACCTGGCGCAAGCGCTGGAGCAATCGCGGCGGGAGGTCCCCGATGCCGACGTGGAGGCCCGGATCGCTGATGGCGTGCAGGCACTGGTCAGTGCCTGCGCCGCGGAGAAGGTGTTGCGCTCCGAGCTTGAGGAGGCGAACCCGACCGATGCTGAGCAGCAAGTTGCAGTACTCGACGCCCGGCTCGCAGCACTGGACTCCGACCGTGCGGAACTCGACCAGCGGCTCGCGCAGGCGCGTGCGCGAATCGAGGTGTGTCGGGAGGATGCGAGACGTGACCGTCGCGACGAGGCCGCTGCCACCCACGTTGCGGCGCAGGCTGAACTGGCGCGCGTGGATGCCCGGGCCCGCGCGGCACGGCTGTTGCGGACGGTGGTGAACGAGCGCCGCGACGCGGCGCACGCACGGTTCAGCGAACCGCTGCGACGTCATCTGGAAGATCTGGCCCAGCCGTTGTTCGGCACCGGCGTGCGATTCGACGTCGATGGGGGCCTGCGCGTCGCCTCCCGCACCCTGGATGGGACGACCGTGTCCTTCGACGAGCTGTCGATGGGCACCCGTGAGCAGATCGGCATCATCGCCCGGCTGGCCTGCGCGATGCTGGTCGACGAGCATGACGGCGTGCCGGTGATCATCGACGACGCCCTGGGTCACTCCGACCCGGACCGGACAGCGAAGATGAATCGAGTCCTCACGCGGGCCGGTGAGAATGCGCAGGTCATCGTGCTGACGTGCAGCCCCGAGCGCTACCGGGACGTCGAGTCGGCGCAGACAGTCGCGCTCTGACTCCGACTTCTCCGCTTGCTCAGGGCCGTCCGCCCAGATCGGCGATGATGCGGTGCAACCGGGTGATCTCCGCCTCGACGATGTCGAGGAAGTCGTCGACCTCGTCCTCGTTGTAGCCGCGCCGGCCGATGGGCGGCTTGTTGAAGGCCACGTTGTGGACGTCTTCTGGCGTGAGCTGCATGGATCCCGTCCTGTCGGTCAATGCGCGCATGGTGAACGGTGCCGCCACGATCGCGGTCGTCTGGACCCCGGTGTCTACTTGGACGTTGTCTGCTTGGTCGTCGACGGCGAGGGCCACGCGCAGCGCCACGTCGACCGCCCCCATCGACGAGGGCGAGAGCGTGCCCACCGCTTCGTCGAGGTCCTCGCGGAACAACTGCACGAGGTCGTCGACGACCGCGAACCCGACCACCGGGTCCTGTGGGCCGAGCGCGACGACGGTCGACGAGGCGGCGTGCGGTTCACCGCTGATCCGCGCGGCGATCACGCTGTCCCGGTCGCGGTTGCGGTCGTTGTTGCTCACGACGACCCACGGCTTGCGGCCGTATCCGAGATCGACCGCGAAAACCTGGCCGCGGTGCACGTGGATGGTCGGGACGCCCTCGGTTCGGCGGATCTGTCGGTCCCGCGCAGCGCGGACGACGGTCGGCCCGTCATCGGGTCGCAACTCAACCGCGGATCCGGGTGCGGACACGATCCAGCCGGTCGGGTTGGTGCCCGTCGACGGGGTCGGACGCGGGTTCATGGCAAGGAATCTACACGCGCCGAGCGCGGTCCGGGAGGGTCCAGAACGCCGCTCGCACATCTGCTTTGTGGCCACGGCAGACGGTGGGATAGGCTGTGCTGCGTCCCGAGCCCCCGTAGCTCAGGGGATAGAGCGTCTGCCTCCGGAGCAGAAGGTCGCAGGTTCGAATCCTGCCGGGGGCACAGATAAATCGTTGCCGACTCCGCCGACTGTCATCAGTCGGCGTTTTTTGTCCGGGCGGCCACGAGCCGATCGAGGGCATAGGCGGCGAGAACACCCGCGCCTGCGGCGACTGCGACGGCGAGCAGGCAGGTCAGCCGGGCTCCGGCTGGGCCACCGATCGCGATCACCATGGCGAAAGCGGTGATCGGCAGTCGGTAGCCGCCGGCAATCGCACCGGCTGAGCCCGAGGCCGCGGCCAGGTCGGCCGACGTCCCCAAACCCGGAGCGAGTGCACGGCCGCAAAGGTCGCCGACGGCGAGGAATGGAACGAACAGCCCGCCGCAGCCGCCGGCGGCAACAGCCGCAGTGGTGGCGGCGGCGCGCAGTGCGGCCACCAGCAGCAGCGTCCAACCGGAAGTGGTAGCGCCTTCGGCCCACGTCACCGCACCTGCACCGGGACCGACGGCGGCCGATGGGGAGGCCAGGGCGCTGATCGCGGCGAAGCAGGCCGCCAGCGAGGCACCACCGATGAGCAGCTTGGTCGTCGTCCCGGCGTTCCACGCCCGCACTCGGTAAATCAGCGTTCCGGTGACCGAGCACAATGCGCCGGACAAGGCACCCACCAGACAGGCGACGGCGAGGGCCTCGGCGAGGTCGTGGGGCGCGACCTCGGGCACGATCAGGCGAATCAGGTTGAGGTCGAGCCACCGGTTGACGCCCCACCCGACGAGCGCGCCGATCGTCGCTGCCACAACCCGCGCCGGGGTGATGCGCGCGTCGTTGCGCCGGCCGAGTTCCAGCATGAACGCGACCCCGACCAGGGGCAGACCCATGAGTGCGGCGATGCCGGCCGCGCCACCGGCCAATCCGGCCGGCCGGGCCAGTCGAACCCACCACCCGCCGCCAGCGCGAATCGCGGCGCCCGTGGCAACGCCCATGTGCGCGGCCGGGGATTCGGTGCCCATCGGAGCGCCCAAGCCGACGGTGGTCAGGATGGCGAGTGCGCGCACCGGCATCAGACGTGACGGGAAGCGCTCCTCGCATCCGGCGCTGCGGACCACATCGGCGGTGAGATCGGCCCGTACGGCGTTGGCGGGGAAGCGCAGCCAGGTGGAGAAGCGTTTCGGCGGTGGGGCGTCGTCGGTGACGCGGATGACGGCGGTGCCGTGAGCGATGAAGTGCAGGATCAACACCGCGCCGACGATGCCGACGAACGGCGCGGTGAACATCACCCAGCGGTCGGCGCCCGTGACCCAGTCGAGGACTTCCTTGATCAGCGACGTCACCGCGACGACGAACACCGTGGCCAGGATTCCACCGATGACGCCACCGACGAGTGCGTCGCGAAGGTCCGCCAGTGTCGTCGGCGAGCGATCGGGGACGGGAGTTGTTTCGACGGGGTCACCGGTGTGGTTCTCCATTTGCGACAGCATGCCACGGGAGATGCGGATTTGAGCGCACCGCCGATACCGATTCCCGCCGGGCATATGCCTCCGAGCAGATCGGGCGGGGCCGCTATGGTCGAGCACGTGAGCGATTCGCGCCCGATAGGCCTCACGCGTCGGCAAGCCATCACCTCGATGGGCGTGGCGGCCGTCGGCCTCACCGCGTTGGGCTCCGCCGACGCTGAAGCCCGGCCGGGCATCGACGACGACGGCAATGGGCTCATCGTCGTCGGGAATGTGCGGCTGACCGTCGTCACACCACGTCTGGTGCGCTATGAGTACTCCGGGCGCCGCCGGTTCGAGAACCGTCCGACGATGCTCGGGCATGACCGTCGGGCGAGGTCGGGGTCGTATCGGGTGGCGCGATTCGGCGATACCCTGCACCTGGAGACAGACGCGCTCACACTGACCTGCCCGGTCGACCGCTTCGACCCGATGGCGCCGAATATCACCCTCAAGCACTCCGGAGCCCGGGTGAATCCGGCCTGGCAACCGCGCGAGTACGTCCCCGCGGTGACCGGCATCGCCTTCGCGACCAATCTCGAGATCTGGCCGTCGCAGATTCCGCCGTTGCCGGCCGGCAACCTCGGGGGCTGGCTGCGCGCCCTCGACTCGGTGCGCGGTCAGGTGAATCTGCAGCCCGGCCTGCTCTCCAAGCAGGGGTGGTTCTTCATCGACGATTCGCAGGCGGCCCTC
Source organism: Gordonia sp. UBA7599 (assembly GCA_002477755.1). Taxonomy (GTDB): domain Bacteria; phylum Actinomycetota; class Actinomycetes; order Mycobacteriales; family Mycobacteriaceae; genus Gordonia. The sequence continues at coordinate 29,603 of DLKD01000069.1, read as the reverse complement.
GTCGGCGATGACGCGGTGACCCGCCGAGGCCTAGACCTGCAGTACCGGGACGGCTACATCTTCGCCTACGGCCGCGACTACAAGCAGGCACTGGCAGATTTCCGGGCCCTGTCGGGCGCGGCGCCGATGCTGCCCCGACAGGCCTTCGGGAATTGGTTCTCCCGCTATGCCCCGTACCCGGACTCGTATTACCGCACGACCCTCCTGCCGCACTATCGAGCGGCCGGCGCGTCGTTGGACGTCCTCGTCGTCGACACCGATTTCAAATCGCCCAATTCGTGGAACGGGTGGAACTGGAATCGGCAGCTCTTCGGAAACCCGGCCGGATTCGTCGACTGGGCGCATCGCGAGAACATGGCGGTCGCACTGAACATCCACCCGAGCATCTCTGGTGACGACACTCAGTTCCCGCGCGTGCAGCGTTTGGCCGGCGGCACGATGCAACCGGCGCTCACCCCCGCGGCCCGTTTCTTCTCAGCTTTGGGCAAACACGTGCAGGGCGCGATCGGACCGGCCTTCGTCTGGGATTTCACCAACCCCGCACATCTGCAATCTTTCATGGCAGCGCACGACGAGCTCGAGGCCGCGGGTGTGGACCTGTGGTGGTTGGACTGGATCATCGACGAGTCCTATGCCGGAGTACCCCTCAACGAGCTCGCCGCCGATGTGTGGGTCGCCCGCGCTTACACCCGACGCTCGCGCATGCGACAGACCCGCTGGCCGCTGCTGGCGCGCAGCGGGGCCTCGTATTGGGACATGGTGGGCACCCGGCCGGGCCCGTGGGGCGGACACCGGTACACCATCCACTTCACCGGTGACACCTATGCGACGTGGGAGACGCTGGCCATGGAAGTGGAGTTCACCCACGCCGAAGGCAGTATCGGCCAGCCCCATGTCTCACACGACATCGGCGGCTTCAAGGGGGAGACCGACCCCGAGCGCTACGTACGGTGGATGCAGTTCGGGGCCTTCTCGCCGATCATGCGGATCCACTCGCAGAACCTGCAGACCAGGCGGCTGCCGTGGGAATTCGCGTCGCCCTACCGCGAGGCCGCCGCGGCGACGCTGCGCGTCCGGTCGCGGCTGGTCCCATACCTCTACTCCGCGGCACGCGTCGCGCACGAGACCGGTCTCCCCATGGCGCGGTCGATGTACCTCCACTGGCCGCACGCGTCGGAGGCCTACGGGTTCAAACACCAGTACCTGCTCGGCGACGACCTACTCGTCGCCCCCGTCGTCACCCGGGGTGGGACCGTCCGGATCTGGTTCCCGCCGGGGCGGTGGGTCGGGGTGTTCGACGGCACGACCATCGTCGGCCCGACGGTGCAGACGGTGCGCGTACGCCTGCGCGACATCCCGGTGTACGCACGGGCCGGCTCCACGGTTCCGATGCTGGCCGCCGTCGCGCCCGCCGCGGTCGCGGTCGTACCGATAGCGCTGCGCATCCACGTCGGCACCGACGGTCGGTCGCGGCTCTACCACGACGACGGCCATTCGCACGACCACCGCTGCGGCGCGTACTCGTGGACGACGATGACCTGGAACGACGCCGAGATGTCGTTGACGACGAACACCGAATCAGCGACCGGATACGGGCGACCGCCGATCGAGCGGATCGAGCTCGTCGGGATCGATGCGGCACCCACCGGGGTCAGCATCGACGGGCGCGAAGTGCCCGACAGCGCGTGGACCTTCGACCGCCGTACCCGTACTGCGAGCGCCGACCTCGAACACCGGTCGGCTGGTTCAGCCGAACGGGCAGTGTAGGAGGCGATCGGTGGACGCTTCACCCGGGCAGGGGGCGCCCGGTCGCATTCCCCCGACCATCTGGGTCTTGGTCTGCGCCGCCTTCGTCATCGCGGTCGGGTACGGATTGGTGGCACCGGTCCTTCCGGCCTTCGCCCGCAGCTTCGACGTGTCGATCGCGGCGGCGACGATGGTCGTGAGCGCGTTTGCGGTCATGCGCCTGGCCTTTGCCCCGGCGACGGCGCCGCTGCTGCGCCGGCTTGGGGAGCGGCCCGTCTATCTCGCCGGACTGCTGATCGTCGCGGCGTCGATGCTGGCGTGTGCATTCGCCCAGAGTTATTGGCAGCTGTTGGTGCTACGCGCGCTGGGCGGGGTCGGGTCGGTGATGTTCACCGTGTCGGCGATGAGCCTCGTGATCCGAATCAGCCCGCCGGCGATCCGCGGCCGGGTGTCGGGGGTGTACTCGTCGAGCTTCGTGCTGGGCGGCATCGTCGGGCCGCTCATCGGCGGCGCATTGGCGGGGCTCGGATACCGGGCGCCCTTTGTCGTCTATGCGGCCGCTCTCGTCGTCGCGACGATCGTTGTGGCCGTTGCCCTTCGCCACACCGAGGCAGTGGGTGACGCGGCCGATGAGCGCTCCGGACCCGGCGTACGCGAGGCGTTGGCCGACGGCGCCTATCGGGCGGTCCTCGTCACCTCGGTCGTATACGGGTGGCTGTTCGCGATGCGGATCACCCTGGTTCCGCTGTTCTTCACCGATGTGCTCGACCAGTCCGTGTCGATGGCGGGATTCGCCCTGGCCGCCTACGCCGCCGGTGACGTCGCGGTCATGATTCCGGCCGGCCGCGCGTCCGACCGATTGGGACGGCGGCCGTTCCTGATCTCCGGAATGGTGGTGCTGGCGGCCTCCACCGCGGTGCTGGGCATGAGTGACTCGGTGGTGGTCGCATTCATCGCGACGGCGATCGCCGGCGCGGGCACCGGGCTGGTGGCGCCGGTCATCCAGGCGACCGTCGCCGATGTCCTCTACGGCGGTCGCGGGGGAACAGCGCTGTCGACGTATCAGATGGCGCAGGACAGCGGCACGATCGCGGGTCCGGTGATCGCCGGTGTCATCGCCGACCGGTTCGGCTTTGGACCTGCGTTCTGGTTGACCGCGGCGCTGTCGGCCGTCGTCGCACTCATCTGGGTGGTCACCCGCGAGACCCGGGGACGTACACCACTGCCCACACCGCCTGCACAACCTGACCTCTAGGGTCGTCAGACCAACACGGTTCCGTCGATCCCGTCTCGATCGATGTGGGTTTGCCGAAACGGGGTGGGGATGGCGAGCGGGCGGTCGTCACTGCCACTCGCGGCTAACCCAGCGGTTGGGCGTGGCGCTGCGCGAGCATCTGCTTCATCGTCGACTCCTCGGCGGTCTGCGCCTTGTCCATCTGCTCGGCGAGTGCCCGGACGTATTCCGGCGCGCCGTTGGCCGGATCGATCACCATCGACATCATGTGATGCCCGCCCTGGTGGTGGCGAAGCATCAGCTGCAGGAAGTAGGTGTCGGCGTCGGGCCCGTTCAGCGAGGAGAGCCGCGCCATCTCGGCCTTGGTCGCCATGCCCTCCATCGTCGCGCCGTCATCGGCGGCGGGGGAGGCCGCGGTCGGTGCGCCGTGGCCAGCGTGCCCGCCGGTCCCGTCGTGTCCGCCATGGCCGTCGGCCTTGGCCGCGGGGCAGTGCTCGTCGACGTGGCCGTCGGCGCAGTGGTCGCCGCTGCCGTGACCCATCTGGCCCATCCACGACATGGGCGCACCAGGATTGGTCAGCGGCGCGCCCCACGCCTGCAGCCAGCCCGTCATCTGCCCGATCTCCCGGTTCTGGTCGGTCAGCATCGTCACCGCCAGGTCACGCACCGCGGGATCGCTGCCGCGCTTGATCACGATCTGCGTCATCTCCACGGCTTGGCCGTGGTGGACGATCATGTCCTGCGAGAAGCCGATCGCCGTCGCATTGCCATGCGGATGCTCACCGTCGGAGCCCGACTTCGCCGACCCGATCGCCAGCCCGCCGCCGAGGCCGATGAGCAGTGCGGCGATCGCGATGAGAGCGGGGCCCAGCCAGGGCGGCCGACCGCCGTGGTCCTCGACTGCGGTGGGGGCGGGGTCGGTGTCATCCTCGGACATGATCACCACGCTAGCGAACTCGACGGCCCTCGCGGCGACGATGAGCCGGATGGTCGCCCGCCGGCGCCGATACCCGTTATCCCCGGACGGGGGCGGTTCCATAGAATGGTCTCCCGTGACTCCCGCCGACCTCGCCGCGCTGCTGCGCGCGCTGACCCAGACCGTCCTGACCGAGCGCGGTCTGGACGTCGCCGTGCTGCCCGAGACGGTGACGGTCGAGCGCCCGCGCAACCCCGAGCACGGTGATTACGCCACGAACATCGCCCTACAGATCGGCAAGCGCGCCGGTGTAGCACCCCGTGACCTGGCCCAATGGCTCGCCGAGGCGTTCGCCGCCCACGAGGGCGTCGAGTCCGCCGACATCGCGGGCCCCGGCTTCGTCAACCTGCGCCTGGCCGCTGCCGCGCAGAACAGCGTCGTCGCGACGATCCTGGACGCGGGTGAGCGGTACGGCAGCGGTGATGAACTCGGCGACGCGGTGGTCAACCTCGAGTTCGTCTCGGCCAACCCGACCGGACCGATCCACCTCGGTGGTACGCGCTGGGCCGCAGTCGGTGACGCGCTGGGCCGGGTGTTGGCGGCACGCGGCGCAGCCGTCACCCGCGAGTACTACTTCAACGACCACGGCGGGCAGATCGACCGGTTCGCCCGGTCCCTGGACGCGGCCGCGCAGGGCAAGCCCACCCCCGAGGACGGCTACGCCGGCAGCTACATCGACGAGATCGCCGCGACGGTCGTCGCGGACGTCCCGGGGATCGCCGACCTCCCCGACGACGATCGCGTCGAGGCGTTCCGGGCGCGCGGCGTGGCGATCATGTTCGACCACATCAAGTCGACGCTGCATGAGTTCGGCACGGATTTCGACGTCTACACCCACGAGAACTCCATGTTCGAACGTGGCCTGGTGGAGGTCTGCATTACCGAGCTCAAGGCCAACGGCACCCTGTACGAGGCCGACGGCGCGTGGTGGCTGCGCTCCACCGACTACGGCGACGACAAGGACCGCGTCGTCCTCAAGAGTGACGGTGCGGCGGCGTACATCGCCGGCGATATCGCATACCTCAAGGACAAGTTCGACCGCGGGTTCAACCACCTCATTTACATGCTCGGCGCCGACCACCACGGCTACGTCGTGCGGTTGAAAGCGGCCGCGGCAGCCCTCGGCCACGACCCGGCCTCGGTCGAGGTGCTGATCGGGCAGATGGTCAACCTGGTGCAGGACGGTCAGCCGGTGCGGATGAGCAAGCGTGCCGGGACGGTGGTCACCCTCGACGACCTGGTCGAGATGGTGGGCGTCGACGCCGCCCGCTACTCGCTGATCCGCTCGTCGGTGGACGTCAACATCGACATCGACCTGGACCTGCTCCGCAAGCAGTCCAACGAGAACCCGGTGTATTACGTGCAGTACGCCCACGCGCGTCTCGCGGCGCTGGCACGCAACGCCGCGGACCTAGGTCTGGAGGCGGACCCGTCGGTGATCGCACTGCTGACCGAGCCCACCGAGGGAGATCTGATCCGGACCCTCGGCGATTTCCCGGCCGTCGTCGCGACGGCCGCCGACCTGCGCGAACCGCACCGGATCTGCCGGTACCTGGAGACGCTGGCCGGTGCGTACCACCGCTTCTACACGCAGTGCCGCGTGCTTCCCATCGGGGATGAAGAGGCCACGGATGTGAACCGCGCCCGGCTGGCACTGTGCGCGGCGGCCCGCCAAGTGCTGGCCAACGGCTTGGCGATGGTCGGCGTGTCGGCGCCGGAGCGGATGTGACGATGACCGCCACAACCGGAAGGGCTGAGGAACTCGCCATCATCCCCGCCAACGTGTACCCCGGCACCACCTCCCGCACCGCTGAGGGCGTCGTCACGATCGGGGGCGTGGGCGTCGACGAGTTGGCGCAGCGCCACGGCACCCCGCTGTTCGTGTACGACGAGGCCGACTTCCGTGCGCGGTGCACGGCGATGGCGCAGGCGTTCGGACGCTACGGCAAGGTCCACTACGCGTCGAAGGCGTTCCTGTCCGTCGAGGTCGCCCGCTGGGTGGAGCAGGAGGGGCTGAGCCTCGACGTCTGTACCGGTGGTGAGCTGGCCATCGCGCTGCACGCCGGGTTCCCACCGGCGCGCATCGCCATGCACGGCAACAACAAGAGCGCCGACGAGTTGGCCGCGGCAGTCACGGCCGGCGTCGGACACGTCGTGCTGGACTCGCTGGTGGAGATCGAGCGCCTCAACGCCGTCGCGGAGCAGCACGGTCGGGTCGTCGACGTGTTGGTCCGTGTCACCCCGGGGGTGAACGCGCACACCCACGAGTTCATCTCCACCGCGCACGAGGACCAGAAGTTCGGGTTTTCGATCAGCGGTGGGAAGGCTATCGAGGCGGTGCGCGCGGTCTTCGCGACGCAGCACCTGCGCCTGGTCGGTCTGCACAGCCACATCGGTTCCCAGATCTTCGACCTCGACGGGTTCGAGATTGCCGCGCACCGGGTCATCGGACTGCTCGGCGACGTGGTGGCGGAGTTCGGTCGCCGTGCCGAACAGTTATCGATCATCGACCTCGGCGGCGGGCTGGGCATCTCCTACGTCCCCGGCGACGACCCGCTTCCGGTGTCGGCGCTGGCGGATGCGCTGGCCGACATCGTGGCGCGCGAGTCGGCGGCGCTGGGACTGCCGGTGCCTACGTTGGCTGTCGAACCGGGGCGGGCAATCGCCGGACCGCCCGGCATCACCCTCTACCGCGTCGGCACCATCAAGGACGTCGAGCTCGACGGTGGCGGGGTCCGGCGCTACGTGTCAGTCGACGGCGGGATGAGTGACAACATCCGCGGCGCGTTGTACGACGCGGAGTACGACGTCCGGCTGGCCTCTCGCGTCTCGACGGTCGACGGTGTCCTCAGTCGCGTCGTGGGCAAGCACTGCGAGACGGGCGATATCGTCATCCGGGACTGCTGGTTGCCCGGCGACCTGAAGACCGGTGACCTGCTGATCGTCGGGGCGACCGGCGCCTACTGCTATTCGATGTCGTCGCGGTACAACATGGTGATGCGGCCGGCCGTCGTCGCCGTGCGCGACGGACAGTCGCGTGAGATCCTGCGCCGGGAGACCGTCGCCGACCTGCTGAGTCTGGAGGTAACGCAGTGACCGAGGCCAACAACGGTGCACCGCGCGAATTGGGTGTCGCCCTGCTCGGCATGGGCAACGTGGGTGCTGAAGTCGTTCGGATCATCACCGAGAACGCCGACGACCTGCGCGAGCGGATCGGCGCGTCCTTGGTGATTCGCGGCATCGCCGTGCGCGACGCTTCCCGTGACCGGGGTGTGCCGCGCGAGCTGCTCACCACGGATCCGGGGGCGCTGGTGCGTCGCGACGACGTCGACATCATCATCGAGGTCCTCGGCGGGATCGAACCGCCGCGCGAGCTCATCCGTACCGCGCTCGAACAGGGCAAATCAGTTGTCACGGCGAACAAGGCGTTGCTGGCCGAGTACACCGGCGAGCTCGCCAAGGCGGCGGCGGAGGCCAACGTCGACCTGTACTTCGAGGCCGCCGTCGCCGGGGCGATCCCGGTGGTGCGGCCGCTCATGCAGTCGTTGGCCGGTGACAAGGTGCAACGCGTCGCGGGCATCGTCAACGGCACGACCAACTTCATCCTCTCGGCGATGGACGCCGACGGCGACGACTACGACACCGTGCTGGCCGAGGCCGGGCGACTCGGATACGCCGAGGCCGATCCGACGGCCGACGTCGAGGGCTACGACGCAGCGTCCAAGGCCGCGATCCTCGCGTCGATCGCTTTCCACACCCGCGTCACCGCCGCCGACGTATACCGCGAGGGCATCACGAAGGTAACCGCGGCCGATCTCGCCGCGGCGCGCAAGTTCGACTGCACGATCAAGCTGCTTTCGATCTGCGAGCGCGTGGCCGGGCCCGACGGTGCCGAGTCGGTCTCGGCCCGCGTCTACCCGGCGCTGATACCGCTGTCGCACCCACTGGCGACAGTGAACGGCGCCTACAACGCCGTCGTCGTCGAGGCGGAGAACGCCGGGCGCTTGATGTTCTACGGCCAGGGCGCCGGTGGGGCACCCACCGCGTCGGCGGTAATGGGCGACGTCGTGATGGCGGCGCGAAACAAGGTGCACGCCGGTCGGGGGCCGTTGGAGTCGACCTACGCGTCGCTGCCCGTGATCGCGATCAAGGACGTGCCCACGCGCTACTACGTGGCGATGAACGTTCTCGACCGGCCAGGCGTGCTCGAGGGAGTCGCGGGGGAGTTCGCCAAGCACGACGTCAGCATCGCGGCGGTGCGTCAGGAGGGCGACGGCGAGCAGACGCGACTGGTCGTCATCACCCATCGCGCGCCCGACGGTGCGCTCGCGCAGACGGTGGCGGCGTTGGAAAGCATGGAAGCGGTGACCGCGGTGTCGTCGGTGCTGCGGATGGAGGGAACCGATGACTGAGTACAAGGCCTGGCCCGGCTTGATCGAGGCGTACCGGGATCGAATGCCGGTCGGGGACGACTGGACCATCGTCACATTGCTGGAGGGGGCGACGCCGCTGGTGCGGGCCAACCACCTGTCGGAAGTCACCGGGTGTGAGGTGTTTCTGAAGGTCGAGGGGCTCAACCCGACCGGGTCGTTCAAAGACCGCGGCATGACGATGGCGGTCACCACCGCCCTCAACAACGGCAAGCGCGCGGTCCTGTGCGCGTCGACGGGCAACACCTCGGCGTCGGCGGCGGCGTACGCCACACGCGCGGGGATGACGTGCGCGGTGCTGATCCCGGAGGGGAAGATCGCGATGGGCAAGCTCGCCCAGGCCGTCATGGCGGGTGCGACGATCGTCCAGGTCCAGGGTAATTTCGACGACTGTCTCGAGCTGGCGCGCAAGGTCACGGCCGATTTCCCGGAGATCGAACTGGTGAACTCGGTGAACCCCGCGCGGATCGAAGGTCAGAAGACCGCCGCGTTCGAGATCGTCGACGTCTTGGGCCGCGCCCCCGACGTGCACGCGCTGCCGGTCGGCAACGCCGGCAACATCACCGCGTATTGGAAGGGGTACACCGAGTACCGCGCCGACGGACGCTGTGATTCGTTGCCGCGAATGCTCGGTGTGCAGGCGGCCGGCGCCGCACCGCTGGTCAATGGCGCCCCCGTCGCGGAGCCCGAGACGATCGCGACCGCGATCCGCATCGGCTCGCCGGCGAGCTGGAACCAGGCCGTTGCGGCGAAGGAGGAGTCCGGCGGCATGTTCCGTGCAGCCACCGACGAGAAGCTGTTGGAGGCTTACCGCCTGGTCGCGGGCCGCGACGGTGTGTTCGTCGAGCCCGCCTCGGCGGCCTCGGTCGCCGGCCTACTCGCCGCCCGGGCCGACGGGTGGATCGAGCCGGGTTCCACGGTGGTGTGCACCGTGACCGGCAATGGCCTCAAAGATCCCGACACCGCACTGCTCGGCATGCCCGAGGTGGCGGCGATCCCGGTCGATCCGGGTGCCGTCGCGCAGGCGCTGGGGGTCGGGTAGCCGGTGACCGATGTCATGACGACCCTCCTTCCGGCCGGACTCCGCGTCGGCGTGCGCGTTCCGGCGTCCAGTGCCAACCTGGGGCCCGGGTTCGACTGCCTCGGCCTCGCGCTGGGGATTTACGACGACCTGACCGTGACGACGATCGATGAGCCGGGCGTGCGGTTGAGCGTGACCGGCGAAGGTGCCGACTCGGTGCCGTTCGACGACACGCATCTCGTCGCGCGGGCGGTCGCCCGCGGGTTGTCGCACGCGGGTGCGGCAGCCGTCGGCCTGCAGATCGACTGCGTCAACGCGATCCCGCACTCGCGCGGCGTCGGATCGTCGGCGGCAGCCGTGGTCTCTGGGCTCCTCGCTGCCTCGGGGTTGCTCGGCATGGCGCCGGAACACCTTGGGGCGCAATCGCTTTCCGACGCCGAGCTGGTGCAGCTGTCCGGCGAGTTCGAAGGCCACCCGGACAATGCGGCGGCCAGCGTCCTCGGTGGCGCCGTCGTCACCTGGACCGAGGGTGAAGGGGAGCAGGCGCGGTACTCGGCGCGTCGCCTGAAGGTGGATCCGCGGATCCGCGCCACGGCCTTCATCTCGCACACCGAGTCGGCCACGTCGCACACGCGCGGCTTGCTGCCCGACTCGGTTCCGCGCTGCGACGCCGTGTTTAACGTCAGTCGGACCGCCGTCGCGGTCCACGCGCTCACGTCGGAGCCCGATCTACTCCTGGCCGCCACCGAGGACCGGCTGCACCAGGGGTATCGGGCGCAGGCCCTGCGCCCCTCGGCCGACCTGGTCGCACAACTGCGCGCCGCGGGCTACGCGGCCACCATCTCCGGTGCCGGGCCCACCGTGCTGGTGTTGCACACCGCAGACCTGCCCGCGTCGGCCGCGCAGCATCGGGGCTTCACGATGGTGGAGACGGCGATCAGCGACGGCCCGACGGTGGTCGATGCTCGCTGATCGGCGCGCGGGTGGGGGGTTGTTGCCCAGGTCAGCGCGGCGCGCTACGATGTAAAAGTCTCTGAGCGATCGTGAATACCCGATTGCGGACGTCCCCCCGATCTTCCGGTTTGACACCGGGCACCGGCGTATGACGTCCGCCGCCAGCAGACCCACAGTTTTCCCGCGTAGGGATTTCACCCACCTTCGCGCACTGCAACGCGTCGAGGGAACGAAAGGACTTCCGTGACTGAAACGGATCTCACCACTGCACCTGTCGCGCTGACGACGCCCGCCGAGTCCTCGGCCGTGGCCGTCGCGCCCGCCGGGTCCGCATCGGGCGGCCTGACTTCCATGGTGCTCCCCGAACTCCGCGCGCTCGCCGGCAAACTCGGCATCAAGGGCGCCTCGGGCATGCGCAAGGGCGACCTGATCGGAGCGATCAAGGAGCGCCAGTCGGGCGGCGGTTCGGCATCCGGCGGGACCAACGGCACCGCGGCGCCGGCACCCGCCGAGACCTCGTCCGCGCCGACGGGCAATGGCGCGACCGCTGCGCCCGCCACGGCTGACGACTCGCAGGAGTCCGGCAACGCGACCAGGGCCGATCAGGCCCCGGAGGCCGCTGCGGAGCGGGTGAACGGGCAGGAACAGGGTGACGGCCAGGGCACCCGCAACCGCAATCGGAACCGTAACCGGGACCGCGACGGTGGCGAGCAGGCCGAACAGAGCACCCAGAACAACCAGAACAACCAGGACAAGAAGTCCGACGGCAAGGAGCAGGGCTCCGGCGAGCAGGGCAAGGACAACCAGGGCGGCCAGAACCGCAACCGTGACGAGGACGGTGAAGGTGGTGGCCGGAATCGCCGCAACCGTCGCTTCCGCGAGCGCAACCGCCGTGGCGGCGGCGGCCGTGACCGCGACGGCGAGCCGCAGCTGTCCGAGGATGATGTCGTGGCACCGGTCGCGGGCATCCTCGACGTCCTGGACAACTACGCGTTCGTCCGTACGTCGGGCTACCTGGCCGGACCCAACGACGTCTACGTGTCGATGAACCTCGTGCGCCGCTACGGCCTGCGCCGCGGCGACGCCATCACCGGTGCCGTCAAGGTTCCGCGCGAGGGGGAGCAGAGCGGCGGCGGCAACCAGGGCAACAACCGCCAGAAGTTCAACCCGCTGGTGCGTTTGGACACCGTCAACGGCGGTGACCCCGAGGCGTCGCGCAAGCGCCCGGATTTCAACAAGCTGACCCCGCTGTACCCGAACCAGCGTCTGCGCCTGGAGACCACTCCCGAGCGCCTCGACACCCGCGTGATCGACCTGATCATGCCGATCGGCAAGGGGCAGCGCGCCCTCATCGTCTCGCCTCCCAAGGCGGGTAAGACGACGATCCTGCAGGACATCGCGAACGCGATCGCCACCAACAATCCCGAGTGCCACCTGATGGTCGTGCTGGTCGACGAGCGGCCCGAAGAGGTCACCGACATGCAGCGCAGCGTCAAGGGCGAGGTCATCGCCTCGACCTTCGACCGTCCGCCGTCAGACCACACCAGCGTGTCCGAGCTGGCCATCGAGCGTGCCAAGCGCCTGGTGGAGCAGGGTAAGGACGTCGTGGTTCTGCTCGACTCGATCACGCGACTGGGTCGCGCCTACAACAACGCCTCGCCGGCGTCGGGCCGCATCCTGTCCGGTGGTGTCGACTCGACCGCGCTGTACCCGCCGAAGCGCTTCCTCGGCGCGGCCCGCAACATTGAGAACGGCGGCTCGCTGACGATCATCGCCTCGGCTCTGGTCGAGACCGGGTCCACCGGTGACACCGTGATCTTCGAGGAGTTCAAGGGCACCGGCAACGCCGAGCTCAAGCTCGACCGCAAGATCGCCGAGCGCCGTGTCTTCCCCGCCGTCGATGTCAACCTGTCGAGCACCCGCAAGGACGAGCTGCTGCTGTCCCCGGAGGAGTTCTCGATCGTGCACAAGCTGCGCCGCGTCCTTTCCGGACTCGACAGCCACCAGGCGATCGACCTGCTCATCAGCCAGCTGAAGAAGACCCGGAACAACATCGAGTTCCTGATGCAGGTGCAGAAGAACACCCCGGGGGCGATGAACGACGACGACTAGTCGTCGCGGATCCCCGGCCGGTCCGATCGGAGTGGGCCGGGGTTCACCGGAAGATCAGTCGACGAGGTCGGCGATCAGTTGCTCCCACGCGTCGTAGATCCAGCGGTTCACCGGGCCCGTCTGCGATGCCACGAAGCTGCACCGTCCGTGCCGGTCGTAGACCTCGATCGCACTCGTCGGCCCCCATGCGCCGTCGACCGTGGTCACCCAGCATTGTGCGACCGAGTTGAAGTTGATCATCGTGCGTGCCGCATCCGAGGCGATCACCATCGAGCCGTGATGTTCGCGCGCCCCGGTGAGGACGTCGTGGTGGATCTGCAGGCACCCGGGCGCGGCCGTGGCGGTCGTCATCGGCAAGGCGATCGTGGACGCGTACGAGAGTGCGTCGATCACCCGCCGCGCCGATACGCGTGAAAACCCTGATCGGGCCGTCGCGGCGAGCGCGGCGCCGCGTGCGACACCGCCGTCGACGAGGATCGAGTCGATCAGGCCGATCTGATCGTCGGCGAACTCCGGTGTGGGCTCCGGTGCGGCGGTCGGCTGCGCCTGCTGGCGCTGTAGGGCCAGGTCGTCGAGGATGTCCACGTCCGCCGAGCGCGAGAGGCTCAGCGACTCGAACGCCAGCCGGTCCGAACCCTCGATGAGGTAGGTGACGTGCACCGAGTTGCCCTCGGTGTCGAAGACCCGGACAGTCGGCGGGGCCGACGCGGATGGATCGGTCACTAGGACGGTGCCCAGTGCGGCCGGGTTGATCCGCAGGACCAGTCCGTCGCCGACGCTGCGCAGTGGCCCGTCGATGGTTTCGGGAGGGTGGTGGGTCCCGACGTCATTGGTGATGACGGGTCCGGCCGCGGTGACACCGACGACGTTGGCGAGCTGGGGCAGTGCGGCCATGACCGTGTCGATCGGGCCGTCCACGACCGATCCGGAGAACCCGGGGGCGCGTAGGAAGGCTTCGAGATCGCTGACACCGCGGCGGTTGCGCGGGCATCGGCGGCACGGGCAGCGGTCGTCGCCGGCGGTGGGGTTGGGATTGCGCTCGGTCATCTCAGTACACGTCCCGCAGGTAGCGCTTGTTGCTCTTGAGTTCCTCGAGGTAGTGCGTGGCCGCGGCGTCGTCGAGGCCGCCCTCCTTGGCGATGATCTCCAGCAGGGCGGTATTCACGTCGTGCGCCATCCGCGTGGCGTCGCCGCACACGTAGACGTACGCGCCCCGCTGCAGCCATTCGTACAGCGCCGCGCCCTGTTCGCGCATCCGGTCCTGGACGTAAACCTTGTGCGCCTGGTCGCGTGAGAACGCGAGGTCCAGGCGTGTCAGCAGTCCGTCGGTTTGGAACTGCTCGAGCTCGTCGGCGTAGGCATAGTCCGATTCGCGGTGCTGGTCACCGAAGAACAGCCAGTTGTCGCCGGTCGCGCCGCGGTGGGCCCGCTCGTGCAGGAAGCTCCGGAACGGTGCCACACCGGTGCCAGGTCCGATCATGATGACCGGCGCGTCGTCGTCGGGGAGACGGAAGGACCGGTTGGGCGTGATGAACACCGAAACCTTGGTCCCGTCGTCGACCCGGTCGGCGAGGTAGGTGGAACACACGCCGCCGCGGTCGCGGTCGAAGGCACGGTAGCGGACCACGGCCATCGTGATATGGACGGTTCCCGCATGGGTGTTCGGCGACGAGGAGATCGAGTACACCCGGTGGGCCAACGGCCGCAGCTCCCCGAGGAGCTCCTCGGGTGTGATCGTCAGCGACGGGTCGACGTCGAGGACGTCGAGCACGTCGCGCCCCCACAGCCAGGCATCGAGGGATTCGTGGTCCCCGGTCGCCGCGAGGTGGGTCAACTCGGCGTCGCCGGTGCGGGCCGCGACGTAGTCGACCAGGTACTTCGACGGCATGGCTATCTCGTAGTGGTGGGTGAGCGCGTCGCGCAGGGTGCGTTGGGTCTTCCGGTCGGTGATCATCTCCTCGCCGGTCGCACCGAGGCGCGCCAGCACGCGATCCACCAACACCGTGTCGTTGATGGGCTGGATCGAGAGCCCGTCGCCGGGCTCATAGGCGATCCCGCTGTCGCCGAGGGAGATCACGCAGTGGCGCACCTCTTTGGCCGACGTCGGGCCGGACAGGACGGTGTTGGCGACGACGGTGGCCGGGTAGGGGTTCTTGCGGCCCCACGCGACCGCCTTCTCCGGCTTCGGCTCGACCGCCGGCACGGGTTCGACGACGGGTTCGGCGATGACCGGTTCTTCGGCGACTAGCGGCTCGTCGATGACCACGGGTTCGTCGATGACCACGGGTTCGGCGGCGATCTCGTCGACGGCGGTCTCGGCGACCGCCGGGGAGGCGGGCGAGGTGGTCAGCGCCTCGAGTGCGCCGGGGATCCAGTCATCGGCGGGCTTCTGGAAGTCGACGTCGCACTCGACCCGCTCGACGACCCGCGTCGCGCCTAGTTCGTGGAGGCGGCCGTCGAAGTTCTTGGCCGCCTGGCAGAAGCCGTCGTAGATCGAGTCGCCCAGTCCGCACACCGCGTACCGCAAGTCCTCGAGGCGGGGTGCGGAGTCGCCGGCGACCTCGAGCCAGAAGTCCTCGGCGTCGTCGGGCATCTCGCCCTCGCCGTAGGTGGAGACGACGACGAGCAGGTTCTGCGCGGCGGTCAACAGGTCGGTGGTCGCCTCGCCCATGTCGGTCAGAGTGACGTCGAAACCGAGTTCGGCGGCCTTGTCCTTGGCCTGGTCGGCGATCCACTCTGCATTGCCCGTCTGGGTGCCGTAGAGGATGAGGAGCTTTCCCGGACCCGCCGGGGGTGCATCGGCCTCGGGCTGCTCGGCAGCCTGCGGGGCAGCCGGTGCCGTGGTCGCGGGGGCCAGCCCGGCAGGCATGGCTATGCGCGTGTTCAACCCGGCGAGGAATCCGGCCAGCCAGGCCTTCTGCTCGCCGGTGAACGGCACGTCGGAGGGGATGTGGGGCAATTCCATCGGTCTATCCGGCCTTTGATCTCGTGACGATTTCCGCTATGGCGCCAGGGGGGACGGGTACGTCCAGGGTATTCGTGTCGGGGATGGCGCCAAAGCCCCGGGCGATGAGCGATTCGGCGACACCGGGCACGGCCCGGGAGGCGAAGAGCTCATCGAAACTCGGCAGACCGCCGAGCAGATCTCGGTTGCGTGCGTCCTGGTACAACAGCCAGCCGTAGGTGGCTGGTGCGTCCATCGACGCGACGTTGCGCAGTTCCAATGCCGCCTTGTAGTCCGCGACGCGCTTGGCGCCGATAAGGGCGGCGAGCGCCTCGGCGGAGTAGTCGGCGAGGATGTCGCGCGCGTAGCGGGCCACCCGGGCGACCAGGTGGAAATCCTCGGTCAGCACGAGGTTGCGGGCGGCCCGGGTCAGTGCGCGGTCGCCGGTCGGCAATCCGGTGCCGTGGCGCGCCCGCTTCAACGCGACGGCGGCGACCTCGCGGGCCAACTCGAAGACGGTGAGTGCGCCGAGCAGGCGGAACGCGGTCTCGTCGTCGGTGCGACCGAAGGCCGGCACCGCGCCACCGTTTACCGGCTTTTTGGTGCGGAGACTGCGCTTGAGGGAGCGGACTTGCTCTCCGGCAATGGCCTGGCTCAACTCGTCCAGGAGCGCTCGGCGGTCCAGTGAGGCCATGATCGTCGCCGAGTCCTGGTGGGCGAGCAGGGCGCGCGGCATCGCGTAGACGATGTAGTGGCGCTCGGTCTCCCAGTTCTGCAGCAGGCGGGTCGCCAACGCCGAACCGGTCGCCTCGGCGTGCCACTCCAGCATCATCCGCGCCGCGGCGTGGTGCAGCGGGGCGAAGGGGTCGTCGACGCCGGTGATGGCACCGACGACCACCGAGTCCGAGCTGATCCGCGCATCGATGGTGCAGGCCGGGTCGTACTGGTAGAGGAAGCCGCCGCTCATCCCGTTGGCCAGGCCGTTGCCGTAGCCGCCGAGGTTGAGGACGGCGCCGTTGGTCATGTACTCGCAGCCGTACTCGCCGAGTCCCTCGATCACCGCGGTGGCTCCCGAGTTGCGGACGGCGAAGCGGTCCCCGGCCTCGCCCTCGACGAACAACCGGCCGCCGGTGGCTCCGAAGAGCGCGAAGTTGCCAATCAGGACGTTGTCGCCGGCGGCCGACGAGCCGCCGCCGGGGGAGCGGACGACGACCGTGCCGCCCGACATCGATTTGCCGACGCCGTCGTTGCAGGTACCGGTGTGGACCATATGCATGCCGTCGTTGCAGAACGCGGCGTAGGACTGTCCGGCCGAGCCGGTCGTCGGGATCCGCACGGTGTCCGGGGACAGATAGCGGCGGCCGCGGTCGTCGCGCAGGACCGGGCCCAGCGCGTCGGCCGTGACCGGGTCGAGCTCCCAATTGAGCATGCGCTCGATGTCGATCGCCAGCTGTGCGCCGACGCTCTTGTTGCGGTTGCACAGGTGCAGACGTGCAGTGGTGACGTGGGACCGCGCATCGGCCAGCAACGCGGTGCGGACCCGCTGTGCCAGCGCGTCATCAATGGCGTAGTCGCGCTCGGCGTAGACCGGGTTGGCGATGACCTTCTCCTCGACGACGGCCAGCAGTGCGTCGGGCCGGATCGCTCCGACGGTCGCGGGGTGGTCGACGACGGCCAGCAGATCGGCGCGGCCGCGCGCCGCCCTGAGTGAGGCCAATCCGTTGGCAGCGAGGATCTCGCGGACTTCGGCGGCGACGTTCAACAGGTATTGCGCCATAGCGCGCGGATCGCCTTCGAACATCTCCGGATTGGTGGTCAACCCGGCCGGGCACTTCACGTTGCAGTTCTTGGCCATCACGCAGCCGATCGACATCAAGGCGGCGGTACCGAACTCGAAGCTGTCGGCCCCCAGCAGCGCGGAGACGAGGACGTCGCGCCCGGTCTGGTGGGCGCCGGAGGCGCGTAGGACGACTTTTTGGCGCAACCCGTTGGCACACAGCGCCTGGTGGACCTCGGCCAAGCCGATCTCGGCCGCGCGCCCGGCATAGCGCAGGCTGGACACGGCCGCAGCGCCAGTACCGCCGGTGTTGCCCGCGACGTTGATGACGTCGGCGCCGGCCTTGGCGACCCCGACGGCGATCGTGCCGATACCCTCCGACGACACGAGCTTCACGATGACGCGGACCCGCGCCGCCTTGCAGTCGTGGATCAATTGCGCGAGGTCCTCGATGGAGTAGGTGTCGTGGTGCGGTGGCGGCGACACCAGTTCGACGCCGGGGGTGCCGCCGCGGGCGGCGGCGATCTCGACGGTCACCTTGGGGGCGGGCAGCTGCCCGCCCTCGCCGGGCTTGGCGCCCTGCCCGATCTTGATCTCGAGTTCCGTGAGCTCCGGGTCGGCGAGATAGCCGGCCCAGATACCGAACCGGCCAGAGGCGAACTGCTTGATGCGCGAGGCCCGGATCGTGCCGTAGCGGGAGAAGTGTTCACCGCCCTCACCGCTGTTGGACAGGCCGCCGACCATGTTCGTCCCGTGGGCCACTGCTTCGTGGGCGGGCGCGACGAGGGCGCCGTGGCTCATCGCGCCGGAGGCGAAGGTGCGGGTGATCTCGTGTGCGGGCGACACTCGTGTCAATGGCAGGGGTGCTGCGGCGGGAGACACGGCCAGGATGTCGCGGATGGCACTGGGCCGTTCGGCGCGCTCGGCGTTCAGACCCGCGACGAGCTCCCGGTACGCGCCGGTGATGGTGAACGCGTCGATCTGTTCGGGCGTCAACGGCGCGAAGCTGCTGTCGTCGTATGCGTCGGCGCCGAGCCCGAAGGCGTCGGCCAGTTCGGCGAGGGTGAGCACCGGCAGCGCCGCGTCGGCACCGGCCGCGTCGGCGACGGGTGAGACGTCGGCGGCGGTGGCGTAAGCGGGCGCCTCGTCGGTCAGCGCCTCCCAGTGGCGTACGGCCGCGACCCCGAAGGAGTGGCCGGCGCCGTCGCCGCGTTCCTTGAACAGGCCGAGCAACGGCAGGTCGCGGTCCGCCTCGCACGGTGTGGTGATTGCAGCGTCGTGGGCGCCGTCGACGGCCTCGGCGATCGGCGCGAGCCCGGCGCCGCCCGCGGGCGAGCGCAGGTTCGGGAACCAGCGGGCCAGGTCGTCGTCGGCGGTGTCGAGGAGGTTCGGCTCGAAGAACTCGCCGCCGATGTAGCTCTCGACGGTGCACAGGCCGACACGGCCCATCGTCTTCATGAGCGACTTCTCTGCGGCCTTGCGCCACCGCGCGAAAGCGGCGGTGGGATCGTCGGCGAAGCGCTGGCGTGCCCGCCGCGCCACCGAGTGCGGGTGTACCGCCGACGCGCCGAAGCCCAGGAGCACCGCGAGATGGTGACTTGATTCGACTTGGCCGCTGTCGACGACCAGCGACACGCGCAGGCGCAGGCCCGCCTCGATCAACCGCTGGTTGATTGCCGGGACCGCAAGCGCCATCGGAACGGCGGCGGCGGTGGTGCTGATGGTCCGGTCGGACAGGATCGCGATGCCACCGGTGTGCCGGGCGAACGCGACGACCTCGTCGCCGAGCGTGTCGATTGCGGCGGCGAGTGCCGCCCGGCCGCGCGAGGCGGCTGGTCGCACGGCGTGCAGCGTTGATGTGGGCACCGTCGTCTGCGCACGCAGAATGGCCAGGTCGGCCTCGGTCAGAACCGGGGTGGGGAGCACGATCTGCGTCGTCACCGCGGGGGTCGTGCCGCCGCGCTCACGGGCCGACGCGAAGACCTGCGGCCGAATCCCGAGTGCCACCCGCAGGGACATGCCGTCGGCCTCGCGGATGCTGTCCAGTGGTGGGTTCGTCACTTGCGCGAAGCGCTGGGAGAAGAAGCGGGCGACGCTGGCCTCGCGGTTGGTCAGTGCGTTGACCGCCAACCCGAACCCCATCGCTGACACCAGCTCGCCGCCGGAGTCGAGCATCGGGTCCATGAAGTAGCGGAAGCTCTCCTGGTCGAGGAAGTACGCGCGATACCGCTGATGGTCGTTCAACACGGACGCGGCGGGATCGTCGTCGGAGCAGTCGGCGGAGGGGTCGGCGACCGGGAGGTCAGCCAGGTCGACCTTGGCGGCGGCCAACAGCGCCGGGTAGTCGGCCTGCGCCGCGAGCTTCTGGTACACCTCCTCGGTCCGGTAGGTGCGGTGCTCGCGGTGGTCGTAGTAGACCATCCCGCCCGCGGACACTCGGCCGCGCGCGATGACGCGGGCCGGGTCGAAGTCGATCTGACCGGCCTCGGAGAACACGCACAGGTAGTCGGCCGTCTCGACGGTGCGCAACGGTCGTAACCCCAAGCGGTCCAGCCGGGCGCCGATGACCTGGCCGTCGCCGAACACGACTGCGGCCGGTCCGTCGTTCTTCTCCTCGTACAGGGAGAAGTACTCGAACATGGCCCGGACGGCGGGGGAGAGGGTGGTGTCGTTCTCCCACGCCGGCGGCATCATCGAGACGATCGCGGTGACCAGGTCCAGGTGGTCCTCGGTGACACGCGTCGCGACAGTCTGGTCCAGCCGAGAGCTGTCGGACTGTCCGGGCGGGCGCACGATGGTGCGGCGCGCGGCGGCGGCCGCGGTCACCTGGGCGATGCGGTTCTTCTTGTCGGTGTTGAGCTCGCCGTTGTGTGCGAGGTACCGGAACGGCTGGGCCATCGTCGGGTGCGGGTCGGTGTTGGTCGAGAACCGCGTGTGGAAATAGATGGTGTGGACCGCGTGGTCGGGGTCGGCGAGGTCACTGAAGTACCCGATGACCTCGGGGGAGGAGAGCCGGCCCTTGAGGACCTGGGTGCGCGCCGACAGCGACAGCGGGTAGAGGCCCGCAAGTTTCGGGTTGGTGTAGCCGATGGCCTCGATGTGCAGGAGGGCCTGCTGGACGAGCAGGTCGAGTCCGGCTGGCTCCGGGCACACCTCGGGGGCGGCGAAGACCCATTGGCGGATCGGTAGTTGGTAGGCGACTGCGGCGGGGAGCAGCACGCTGTCGTCGACGGGTACGTCGCGGACCGCGAGGATGGCGAACCCGCGGTCGGTCATCGTCGATTCGATCAACCGTGCGGCGCGGGATGCGCCAGCCGGATCGGAAGGCAGGAAGAAATTCCCGACGCAGAACCGGCCTAAGCGCAGGTCGGGCAGGCCGGTCACCTTGCGGAAGAACGCTGCCGAGAGGTCGATGCACACGCCGCCACCGTCGCCGACCCCCTCGGCGGAGATGCCGCCGCGATGGGGGACCGAGCACAGCGCTTGCGCGGCCATGGTGATCACCTCGTGGCGCTGGACGCCGTCCTTGCGGGTGATGAACCCGACGCCACAGCTGCTCTTCTCATCAGTCGGATCCCACAACGTTGCCGGTGGGTGTGGTGTGGATCGCAACCCCGTCTCCTGTCCGTCGTCCTCCGGGAATATCTCTGACACCGGTAGCGCTACGACGGTGGAGCGACACTGAAAACAGCGTAGCTTAGCCAATGCTAACTTTAAAAAGGTGTCCCTAACTACCAGGTCGGGGGCAGGCGGCGGCAGCCACGATTTCGGGCCGGTGGCCCGGTCGTGGCACAATGGAGCGTCGAATCAAGTCCGGTTCCGGTTCACACCCGAGGCAATCCGCGCGGGTGACCCGGCGACCACGAAAGGGACACCATGAAGAAGGACATCCACCCGGAGTACGTGGCCACCACCGTCGTGTGTGGTTGCGGCAACACGTTCGAGACCCGCAGCACCAAGAAAGACGGCCGGATCAACGTCGAAGTCTGCTCGCAGTGCCACCCGTTCTACACGGGCAAGCAGAAGATTCTCGACACCGGCGGCCGCGTCGCGCGCTTCGAGAAGCGCTACGGCAAGCGCGAGAAGAAGGCCACCGCCGACAGCTAGCTTCCGTCACGGCGCCCGGCGTGCGACTTGATCGCACGCACGGGCGCCGTGGTGTTTGTGCAGGGCAGACAGAACAGGAGGCAGGCGATGGCAACCGAGCAACCGTCGGCGATCGACGACATTCTCGCCGAATACGCGGGTCTACAGGAGCAGCTGTCGGATCCCGCGCTGCACGACGACGCCGCCACCGCGCGGCGCGTCGCCAAGCGCTTCGCCGAGCTGGGCCCGGTGATGTCGACCTACACCAAGCTCGCGGCCGCGCGCGACGACCTGGCCGCGGCGACCGAGTTGGCCGCCGATGACGCCTCGTTCGCCGAGGAAGTGCCTGTCCTGGCACAGCAAGTCGAGACCCTCGACGCCGCGCTCACCGACCTGCTGGCCCCGCGCGACCCGCACGACGCCGACGACGTGGTGCTCGAGGTGCGGCCCGGCGCCGGCGGCGAAGAATCGGCATTGTTCGCCGCCGACCTCGTCCGGATGTATCTCAAGTACTGCGAGCGTCACGGTTGGAAGGCGCAGGTCCTCGGGATCACCGAGTCCGACCTGGGCGGCTACAAAGAGGCGACGTTGTCGATCCGTGCGCCGCAGGCGACCCGCGACGGTGTCTGGTCCCGGCTGAAGTTCGAGGGTGGCGTGCACCGCGTGCAGCGCGTCCCGGTGACCGAGTCGCAGGGCCGGATCCACACCTCGGCGGCCGGGGTGCTGATCTACCCCGAGCCCGACGAAGTCGCCGAGGTCGTCATCGACGACTCCGATCTGCGCGTCGATGTGTACCGCAGCTCCGGCAAGGGCGGCCAGGGCGTCAACACCACCGACTCGGCGGTGCGCCTGACCCACCTGCCGACGGGGATCGTCGTGACGTGCCAGAACGAGCGGTCGCAATTGCAGAACAAGGCCCGGGCGATGGCCGTCCTCGCGGCACGTCTGCAGGCCCTGGCCGAGGAGGAGGCCGCGGCGGCGGCGTCGGAGGGGCGCGCCGCGCAGATCCGCACCGTGGACCGCTCTGAGCGGATCCGCACGTACAACTTCCCGGAGAACCGGATCGCCGATCACCGCATCGGCTACAAGGCGAACAACCTCGACGCTGTGCTCGGCGGCGATATGGACTCGCTTCTCGACGCCCTGGTCGAGGCTGACAAGCAGGCACGACTGGCCGCCGAGTGAGAACAGCGCGTGTGCTCGCCGACGCGGTCGAGGCGCTGACCGCGGCCGGGGTGGACTCACCGCAGCCCGACGCCCGATGGCTGCTCGCGCACGCGCTGCGCGTCGACGTCGGTCGGCTGATCCTCGTCGACGAGGTCGATGAGACGGCGCTGCGCCGGTTTCGCGACGACGTGGCGCGCCGCGCCGCCCGTGAACCGCTGCAACACATCCTGGGCCGGGTCGGGTTCGGTGCCGACACTGCCGCGATCGACCTGCGGGTCGGTCCCGGAGTGTTCGTCCCGCGGCCCGAGACCGAGCTGCTCCTGCAGTGGGCTGTGGCCACCGCGCCCCGTGGCGCGCTCGTCGCCGATCTGTGTTCCGGGTCGGGTGCGTTGGCCCTCGGTTTGGCCACCGCGCGCCCCGATGTCCGCGTGCTTGCCGTCGAACTGTTCGACGATGCCCGCACCTGGTTGCGGCGCAACGCCGCCGCTCAGCCCGTGCCGGTGGCCACGCGGGTGGCCGTCGTCGCCGCCGATGTCACCGATCCGGGCGGGTTGGCGGCGGCGATTGCCGCGCAGGCGGGTCCGACCGGTTGGCCGGTGGACGCGGCCCTGGACCTCGTCGTGGCCAACCCGCCGTACGTTCCCGAACTCACCGACGGCACCCCGACGCCGATTTCGCCGGAGGTCGCCGCCGATCCGCACCGGGCGGTATTCGCCGGCGCCGACGGCATGGCGGTGATCACGCCGATGCTCCAATCCGTGCGGGCACTGGGACGGCCGGGCACCGCTTTGGGCGTCGAGCACGACGACGCCACCGGCCCGGCCGTCGCCGCCGCGATGGACGCGGCGGGGTTCGCTGCGATCGAGCCCCATGACGACCTCGCCGGAGCGCAGCGATTCACCACCGCTGTGCAAGGATGAAGCGGTGAGCACCGTCTACGACTGCACCGACCCGCAGACGCGCTCGGCGGGCATGCGTGCCGCGGTCGCGGCGGCGCGCTCGTCGCGGCTGGTCGTGCTTCCCACGGACACCCTCTACGGCCTCGGCTGCGACGCCTTCGACTCCGAGGCCGTCGCGGATCTGCTGGCCGCCAAGGGGCGGGGACGGTCCATGCCGGTCCCGGTGCTGGTCGGTTCCTGGAACACCATCGACGGCCTGGTGCTGTCGGTGCCGCTGGCGGCCCGTGAGCTCACCCGTGCGTTCTGGCCCGGTGGTCTCTCGATCGTCGTCACACAGGCGCCGTCATTGGCGTGGGACCTCGGCGACACCGATGGGACAGTCATGCTGCGCATGCCGCTGCACCCCGTCGCGATCGAGCTGCTGCGCGAGGTCGGTCCGATGGCGGTGTCCAGTGCCAATGTGTCCGGTCAACCGCCCGCCACCACTGTGGGGCAGGCCCGGGACCAGCTCGGCGACGCCGTCGAGGTGTACCTCGACGGCGGCCCGTGCGCGGCTGCGACGGCCTCGACGATCGTGGACGTGACCGGCGAAGTGCCGGTGATCCTGCGCGAGGGTGCGATCAGTGCCGAGCGGATCGGTGAGGTCCTCGACCTGGAGGTCGCCGAACTGCGGGGTGCATCGTGAGCGGCGCACCGTTGCGAGATGCCGATCCCGCCGTCGCCGGACTCGTCGACGCGGAGGTGGCCCGCCGTGCGACGACCGTGTCGCTGATCGCCAGCGAGTCGGTGTCGACGCCGGGGGTGCGCGCCGCACTGGGGTCGGAGTTCGGCGACAAGTATGCCGAGGGACATCCCGGTCACCGCTACCACGGCGGCTGCGAAGTGGTCGACGAACTGGAGGAGCTGGCGGTCGCGCGCGCCCGCGAGCTGTTCGGTGCGGAGTACGCCGACGTCCAGCCGGTGTCCGGGTCCGTGGCGAACTTGGCGGTCTACGCGGCGTTTGCCCAGCCCGACGACGCGGTGCTGGCGCTGTCGCTTCGGCACGGCGGCCACCAGACACACGGCTCGCGTGCAAACTTCTCCGGGCGGTGGTTCACGCCGGTCTCCTACGAGCTGGACATGTCCGACGAGCGCATCGACTACGACAAGCTGCGCGACACGGCGATGTTCTACAAGCCACGGATCCTGGTGGCCGGGGCCTCGGGATACTCGCGGCACATCGACTTCGCCGCGATGCGTTCGATCGCCGACGAGGCGGGCTGCATCCTGTGGGTCGACGCGGCCCACATCGCCGGGCTCGCCATCGCCGGCATCGGACCGTCGCCGGTCGAGTACGCCGACGTCGTCACCGTCTCCACCCAGAAGATCATGCGTGGACCGCGCGGCGGGGTCATCCTTGGGCGCGCCGAGCACGCCGACGCGCTGCGCCGGGCGGTCTACCCCTTCGTACAGGGCGGGCCCAACATGGCGGCGATCGCGGCAAAGGCCGTGGCGTTCGCCGAATCGGCCACCTCCGAGTACCGCGACTACGCGCGCCGTGTCGTCGAGAACGCCGCGGCACTGGCCAGCGCCCTCGTCGACGGCGGACTGCGGGTGGTCTCCGGAGGTACCGATAACCATCTGGCCGTCATCGACGTGACCGAGTTGGGGCTGACCGGGCGCGCCGCCGCCGATGCGCTCGGTGCCGCGGGCATCGTCGTCGACAAAGCGGTTCTGCCGTTCGATCCGGCCCCGGTGGCGCTGGGCTCGGCGTTCCGGGTGGGCACTCCGACGGTGACCTCGGCCGGACAGACGGTGTCGGACATGGCCGTGCTGGCCGCGCGGATCCTCGACGTGCTGGCGGGTGCGGCGAGGTGATCGAGCAGTTGGCGGTGCCGTCGGGGATCGGTTCCCCGGGGGCCGGCGTCCCGCTGCGGGAGCTCGTGCTGGTCGGGGCCACTGCCGCGGCCGTGACATACCTGCTGACCTCGCTGGTCCGAGTGTTCGCGATCCGCGTCGGCGCCGTCGCGGTGCCCCGCGCCCGCGACGTACACGTGATCCCGACGCCTCGGCTGGGCGGGGTCGGCATGTTCATCGGCCTCGTCTCGGCGATTGCGCTGGCGGCCCAGTTGCCCGCGCTCAACCGGGGGTTCGCGTACTCCCCGGACATGATGGCGGTGATCACCGCCGGGTTGGTGATCGTGCTGGTCGGTGTCATCGACGACCGGTGGGGCCTCGACGCGCTGACCAAGTTCGTGGGCCAGCTGACCGCGGCCGGGGTGCTCGTGATCATGGGCGTGAGCTGGAACGTCTTCAACGTCCCGGTCGGCAACATCGGGACGCTGTCACTCGACCCGCTACAGGCCGGGCTGCTGACCGTCGTGATCACCGTCGCGACCATCAATGCCGTCAACTTCATCGACGGCCTCGACGGCCTCGCCGCGGGGCTGGGGCTGATCGCCGCCCTGGCGATCTGCCTGTTCTCCCTCGGGCAGCTCCGCGAACTCGGCGGCGACTCCAGCTACTACCCGCCCGCGCTGATCACCGTCGCGCTGGCCGGCGCCTGCCTGGGCTTCCTGCCCCACAACTTCAGCCCGGCGCGGATCTTCATGGGCGATTCGGGCGCGATGCTGATCGGCCTGATGCTCGCCGCGGCGTCGACGAGCGCGTCGGGTCGCATCTCGCCCAACGCCTACGGCACCGCCGACGTCTTCACCCTGCTCTCACCGCTCATCCTCGTCGCGGCGATCATGTTCATCCCGATGCTCGACATGCTGATGGCGGTCGTGCGGCGGACGAGGGCCGGAGTCGGTTTCTACACGCCCGACAAGATGCACCTGCACCACCGGCTGCTCGAACTCGGACACTCGCAGTCGCGCGTCGCGCTGCTGATCTACCTGTGGGTCGGTGTGCTGGCGCTGTCGGTGTCGGCGAGCACGGTCGCACCGCTGCGGGTCGTCGGGCCGGTGTTCCTCGTCGGCGTCGTGGTGGCGCTCGCATTCACATTCTCACCGCGCATCGCCCGGGCCTTCCGCAGCTGACTCGACGGCGGGATTGGCTGTGCCCGCCGCGCGGGCGCTAGCCTGTCAGCCATGGCTGACGACACCCCCGACATCCTGCGCGCGACGACCGACCCGCTGGGCGCGCTGAAGGCCGGGCTGCGCTACGGCTCGGTCGGCCTGGTGGCGCTCACCCTGCTCGGCCTGGCCGTCTGGGTGCCGCTGGCAGGGACCCGGGGCCTGTGGGGAGTGGTGGTCGGCGCTGCCGTCGGCGGCGGATTCATCCTGGTCACGATCATCGTGGTGCTGGCCACGGCGCACCTGGAGCCGACGACCTCGCTGTACATCATCATGGGCTCCTGGTTCCTGAAGATGGTCGCCGTCATCGTGGTGATGGGGATCGTCAAGAACATGGATTTCTACGATCGGGGCGCCCTGGTGAGCATGCTCATCGGCGCGATCGTGATCGTGCTGGGCGCGGAGTTCTACGGAGTGCTGCGCACGCGCGTGCCCTACGTCGACGAGGTGGCGGGGGAGTAGCCCCGAGCCACGCCGTGCAGCCGTCGTACCGATTGGCTCCTCCCCGGAATGGCTACTACACTGTGTCGTAGATGGTCGCCGGGACAAATCAGACCCCGGTGATCGGGTTGATGATCCGGACTTGATAGGGTTCTGATCACACCAAACAGGACTGGCCGCGCCCCGAATGCCGATAGCATGCGGAAGCGCCATACCTGTCTGTTTCCCGCATCTGCGGGATTGTCCGATCGAACCCGCACCCGCAGCCGCGAGCGCGGGGCCCGAGCACGGGAGAGAACGCTGAACACCGTCTTCTTGGCCGAGTCCGCTGAATTCCAAGCGCCGACGCTGGACGATTTCTTTCCCCCGCAGGTGCTGTTCGAAGACACGTGGTTCGCCCTCGACAGGTTGATGATCATCCGCCTGGGCGTCGTGTTCCTGCTGGGCGTCTTTTTCATGGTCGCCATGCGCAGTCCGAAGATCATCCCGCGGGGCATCCAGAACGTCGCCGAGAGCATGCTGGACTTCGTCCGCGTCCAGATCGCGGAGGAGATCCTCGGCAAGGAGAACGGGCGCAAGTACTTCGCGATCATCGCGACGATCTTCTTCGCGACGATCTTCCTGAACCTCACCTCGGTGATCCCGTTCCTGAACATCTCGTCGAACGCGCGCATCGGGTTCCCGATGGTGATGGCCGGCGCCGCCTACCTCACCTACCTGACCGTCGGGTTCCGCAAGTTCGGGTTCTTCGGATTCATCAAGTCCTCGACGGTCCTGCCCGGCGTGCCGCTGCCGATCCACTTCCTGTTGATCCCGATCGAGTTCATCTCGACGTTCGTCCTGCGGCCGTTCACGCTCACCGTCCGTCTTATGGCCAACATGCTCGCCGGCCACATCATGCTGGTCCTGTTCTTCTCGGCCACGCAGTTCTTCTTCTTCGAATCGAAGAATTGGATGGCCGTCTTCGGACTCCCGGCCCTGCTCGTCGGCGTCGCGTTCACCTTCTTCGAACTGCTGGTGATCGCGCTGCAGGCATACATCTTCGCCCTGCTGACCGCGGTCTACATCGACCAGTCGATCCACGCAGACGCACACTGACCACCGACCATCGACAACAACAACAGAACCTGACTACTCATCCATCCGGATGGGGAGCCATTTAGAAAGGGAATAGCAAGATGAGCTACATCGCCCAGACCCTCGCCGAGGCCAACGAGATCAAGGGAACCGGTTTCGGTGCCATCGGCTACGGCCTCGCCGCCATCGGCCCGGGCATCGGCGTGGGCATCGTGGCCGGCAAGGCCATCGAGGGCATCGCCCGCCAGCCCGAGCTGTCCGGCCAGATCCGCACCACCATGTTCCTCGGCATCGCGCTGTCGGAAGCCTTGGCGCTGATCGGTATCGTCGCCGGCTTCATCTTCTGATCGACGATCCGACATGACTAACGCAACCGAACTGACGCTGCTCCTGGCAGCCGAGGGCGGGGAGAAGCACAACCCGCTCCTCCCGCACACCTACGACATCGTCTGGTCGCTGGTCGCGTTCGCCTTCGTCTTCTTCGTCTTCTGGAAGTACGTCGTCCCCCGCTACCAGCAGGTGCTCGACGAGCGACGCGAGGCGATCGAGGGCGGTATCGAGCGCGCCGAGGCGACGCAGGCACAGGCCGACGCCGAGCTCGCGGCCTACCGCGAGAAGCTGGCCGGTGCCCGCGAAGAGGGCGCGGCCATCCGCGACGAGGCTCGTGCGCAGGGTCAGCAGATCATTGCCGATGCGACCGCGACCGCGCAGGCGGAGAGCGATCGGATCGTCGCAGCCGGCAACCAGCAGCTCGAGGCATCTCGACAGCAGGTTGTCTCCGAGCTGCGCAGCGACGTCGGCAAGATGTCGATCGACCTGGCCGAGAAGCTGGTCGGGCAGTCGCTGGGCGACCCCGCGAAGCAGTCGGCCACCGTTGACCGATTCCTCGCCGAGATCGACCCCGTCAAATAGCCGGAAGGCGCCCTGCCGGGGAATCGGCCGGTCGGCAATCGAGAACAGGAACGAAGAGGTAGATGTACGCAGCATCGTCACGCGAGGCCCTCGCCGAGGCGCGCGCCGTACTGGAGTCGGCCACCGGGTCGGCACAGGCCGGCGACACCACCGGCGATGAGTTGCTGGAGGTGTCGCGGCTCCTCGACGGCAACCGAGAGTTGCTGACGGCCCTGACCGAGGCGGCGCTGCCGCCCGCCGAACGAGC
>DLKD01000069.1:0-409 GCA_002477755.1 Gordonia sp. UBA7599 | reverse complement strand
CCCGCCGAACGAGCCGCTGTTGCCCGCGCTGTCCTGGCCGGCAAGGTCGGCGACGCGACCAGCGCCGTCGTCGCAGCGGCGGCAGGCGCACAGTGGTCGACTTCGACGGACCTGGCCTCCGGCCTACACGACCTCGGAGTCCAGGCACTCCTGCGATCGGCGGCGGCGGCCGACGAGGGCGGGGCAGTCGAGGACGAGTTGTTCCGACTCGGCCGCATCGTAGCCGGTGACCCGCAACTGGAGCAGGCGCTGTCCGATCGTGCCCGCCCTGTCGCCGACCGCGTCGGACTCTTGCGCACGCTGATCACCGGCAAGGTGAACCCGGTGACCGAGAAGCTCGCGCTCGACGCGGTTGAGCGGTCGGATCTGCAGCCGGCCGATGCGTTCGCCGCGCTGGCCGACACCGCCG
>DLKD01000110.1 GCA_002477755.1 Gordonia sp. UBA7599 | reverse complement strand
GAAGGCACCCGCCAAGAAGGTCCCGGCGAAGAAGGCACCCGCCAAGAAGGTCGCTGCGCAGCCCGCGGGCGACGCGCCGGACACCGCTGCGGCCGGCCGCTTCGCGCTGTACAGCTCGGTGCCGGCGGGGACGGAGGCCGCTGAGCCGGCCAAGCCCGCCGCCAAGAAGTCGTCGGCCCCCGCCCCCGAGGTCGCCGAGTTCTTGGACTACGACAACCTCACGTTGGCCCAGCTGCGCGCGAAGATCCGCACTGTCGATGTCGACGACCTGCGCGTCCTCGCCGACTACGAGCGCTCGGCCCGCAACCGCACCCCGTTCGTGACGATGCTGGAGAACCGCATCGCCGCGAAGTCCGACCGCTAGCGCGTGTCTGCCAACTCCGCCGACGAGCCGTGGCCGGTCCGCACGGTCAACGTCAAGATCGCGGAGTGGGTCCACCGGCTCGGCCAGATCTGGGTGGAGGGGCAGATCACCCAGTTGTCACGACGGCCCGGCACACGCACCGCGTTCATCACCCTGCGCGACCCGGCCGCGGACATGTCGCTCACCGTCACCTGCCCGCCCGAGGTCATCGACCGGTCCCCCGTGCCGCTGGTCGACGGCACCCGCGTCGTCATGTGCGGGCGACCGTCGTTCTACACCGGCCGCGGCACAGTCTCACTGCGCGTCACCGAGATCCGCGCCATCGGCATCGGCGAACTCCTGGCCCGCATCGAGCGGCTGCGCCAACTCTTGGCCGCCGAGGGGCTTTTCGACTCCCGCCTCAAGCGGCCGCTGCCGTTCCTCCCCCGTGGCATCGGCCTGATCAGCGGCCGCGCGTCAGCCGCCAGCCGTGACGTCGTCGCCGTCGCTCAATCGCGGTGGCCGGGCGTTCGGATCACGGTGCGCGACGCCCCCGTGCAAGGACCGTCGGCGGTGCCACGCATCCTGGGCGAATTGAAGATCCTCAACGACGACCCCGAGATCGACGTCATCGTCATTGCCCGCGGCGGCGGATCAGTCGAGGACCTCCTGCCCTTCTCCGACGAGCAGCTCCTGCGTGCGGTGGCAGCCTGCACCACCCCGGTGGTCAGTGCGATCGGCCATGAACCCGACAACCCGCTGCTCGACCTCGTCGCCGACCTGCGCGCGGCCACCCCGACCGACGCCGCCAAGCGCATCGTCCCCGACGTCGACGCCGAGTTGGCTGGCATCGCGACCATGCGCCGTCGCAGCGCCGGAGCGCTGCGCAATTGGGTGCTGCGCCAACAGCACATCGTCGACGGCCTGCGCGCACGCCCGGTCCTCGCCGACCCGATGCGCCTCGTCGACGCGCACGTCGGGGCGGTCGAGCGCCACCGCGCCGACATCCGCCGCGACATCACCCGCCTGCTCGAGCGCGAAGACCACCGTCACGAGCACCTCGCCGCGCGGTTGGCCACCCTGGGCCCGGCGCAGACGCTGGCCCGCGGCTATGCGATTGTGCAGAATCTGGACGACGACGGCCGCGTGGCCCGCGCGAGGACGGACCTGCCTGAGGGGGCGCGTGTGCGGATCCGCGTCGCCGACGGCGCCGTCGCCGCGCAGGTCACTCAACAGGAGGGAACGCCGTGAGCAGCATCGACCCGTCAGCATGGACGCCGGTCGCCGAACTCGGCTACGAACAGGCCCGCGACGAACTGGTGGAGGTCGTCGGCGTCCTCGAGCAAGGCGGTCTGGACCTGGACACGTCCCTGAAGCTGTGGGAGCGCGGCGAAGCACTGGCCACCCGTTGCGAGGAGCATCTCGCCGGCGCGCGCGAGCGCATCGAAGCCGTCCTGCACCCCGACGACGAGGAATAGTCAGCGGCGCCCCGACGGCAACGGTGCCGCCGAGACGACGGCCTGCGCCAATGTCGTGAACTCGGCCTCACCGGCCTTGCCCGACAGCGCGATCCGCACATCGCCGAGATCGGCAACCCACACCTTGCGCATCCCGTCGCTCGGGGCAAGCCGGTCCCCGGCGACGTAGGTGACCCACTTGGTGGTGCCGACTTCGCGACTGCCGGTTCCAGCCAACGGGCCATCCTTGTCGGCATTGGGGTTCAGCGTAGGCAGCAATTCCGACTCGGTGGCGTCGGACTGGCTGAGCCCTAGGTAGTACCCGCCGGGCGTGATCCACCCGACGGTGCTCACCTGCTTCCCACCGATTTGCCCGGATGTCCCGGAGTTGGGCTTCCATCCGGCGGGCAGCGCCGGCTGGCGGATCGGGAACGGCATCGTCGAAGCATCGGCCCGTAGTGCCGACGACACCTCGAACGGCGGGATCTTGTCGTCGGCGGCACCGCCGGTGAGTCCGATGGAGCAGTTGCGCGAGGTGATCACGACGAAGACGACGAGGATCAGCAACACCAACAGGGACATCAGCATGTCCTTGCCGTTGTTGAGAATGCGCGGTTTGTCGGCCATACCGGCCAGTATCCCAGGCGACCCGCACACGGCCGGTGGGCGCCATGAAAAGATGGACACGAACCGACGGTGGGCCGACGATCCCGACGACCCCAGACATCTCGACAACGCTGTCGAGCCACGAGAGGCGCATCCATGACCAGCACCAACGAAGCCCCCGACCGCAACCTGGCGATGGAGTTGGTCCGCGTGACCGAGGCCGCCGCTATGGCTGCCGGGCGATGGGCCGGGCGCGGCGACAAGAACGCCGGTGACGGCGCGGCGGTCGACGCGATGCGCGAGCTGCTCTCAACGGTGTCGATGCGCGGCGTCGTCGTCATCGGCGAGGGCGAGAAGGACGAAGCGCCGATGCTCTACAACGGTGAGGAGGTCGGCGACGGCGACGGACCCGACTGCGACGTGGCCGTCGACCCGATCGACGGCACCACGCTGATGGCCGAGGGCCGCCCCAACTCGATCGCGGTCATCGCCGTCTCAGAGCGCGGCACGATGTACGACCCGTCGGCCGTCTTCTACATGGACAAGATCTGCGTCGGCCCGGAGGGCAAGGGCCACATCGACATCAACCAGTCCGTCGAGTGGAACATCAACTCCGTCGCCACTGCCAAGGGCATCCAGGTCGCCGATCTCACCGTCGTCGTCCTCGACCGTCCCCGCCATGCCGACCTCATCGGCCAGATCCGTGCCGCGGGCGCGAAAGTACGGCTGATCTCCGACGGCGACGTCGCCGGGGCGATCTCCGCCGCCGATGACGCCAGTTCTGTCGACCTCCTCATGGGCATCGGCGGCACCCCCGAGGGCATCATCACCGCCGTCGCGATGAAGTGCATGGGCGGGGAGATCCAGGGCAAGCTGTGGCCGCGCGACGACGAGGAGCGCGCCAAAGCCATCGCCGCCGGGCACGACCTCGACCGCGTCCTTACCACCGACATCCTGGTGCGCGGGGAGAACACGTTCTTCGCGGCGACCGGCGTCACCAACGGCGACATGCTGCGCGGCGTGTCCTACCGGGCGAACGGTGCTACGACCCGCTCGCTGGTGATGCGCTCGAAGTCCGGCACGATCCGCCGGATCGAGAGCTTCCACCGCACCTCGAAGCTGCGCGAGTACGCCCGCCTCGACCTCTGAACGGCGTCGAGGGTTAGGCCAGCCTGAACGCCACGGGCGCGCTCGCGCGGCGATATCATCGACCACGTGAGCACTCCAGCCCAGGCTCCGGATTTTCTGTATTCCGACCTGCTCCCAACCGGCCCCGATGAGACGCCCTTCCGGCTCATCACCACCGAGGGCGTCTCGACTTTCGAAGTCGACGGACGCACCTTCCTCAAGGTCGACCCGGAGGTGATCCGACTCCTCACCGCCGAGGCGATCCACGACATCAGCCACTATCTGCGCCCGGCGCACCTGCGCCAGCTCCGCAAGATCATCGATGACCCGGAGGCGTCGGGCAACGACCGCTTCGTCGCGCTCGACCTGCTGAAGAACGTGAACATCTCCGCCGGCGGCATCCTCCCGATGTGTCAGGACACCGGCACGGCCATCGTCATGGGCAAGAAGGCCGAGGGCGTGCTGACCGGCGCCGACGATGGTGAGGCCATCTCGCGTGGCGTCTACGACGCGTACACCAAGCTCAACCTGCGGTATTCGCAGCTCGCGCCGCTGACCGTCTACGACGAGAAGAACACCGGCACCAACCTGCCCGCCCAGGTCGAGATCTACGCGACCGAGCAGGGCCCGAAGGGCCCGGAGTACAAGTTCCTCTTCATGGCCAAGGGCGGCGGCAGCGCCAACAAATCCTTCCTGTTCCAGGAGACCAAGGCGATCCTCAACCCCAACCGGCTGCTGGAGTTCCTCGACGAGAAGATCCGCTCGCTGGGTACCGCGGCATGCCCGCCGTACCACCTGGCCGTCGTGATCGGCGGGACGTCGGCGGAGTTCGCGCTCAAGACCGCCAAGTACGCGTCGGCGCACTACCTCGACGAGCTGCCCACGGAGGGCTCGATGGCCGGCAACGGCTTCCGTGATCGCGAGCTGGAGGACGAGGTCTTCAAGCTGACCCAGTCCTTCGGCATCGGCGCACAGTTCGGCGGCAAGTACTTCTGCCACGACGTCCGGGTGATCCGCCTGCCGCGCCACGGCGCGTCATGCCCGGTGGCGATCGCCGTGTCGTGTTCGGCCGACCGCCAGGCCCTGGGCAAGATCACTGCCGACGGGGTGTTCCTCGAGCAGCTGGAGACCGACCCGGCGCAGTACATGCCCGACGCCGGGGTGGCCGAGGACATCGAGGGCGGCGAGGTCGTCGAGATCGACCTGAACCGGCCCATGCCCGAGATCCTGGCCGAGCTGCGCAAGTATCCGGTGAAGACGCGGCTCTCGCTGACCGGTCCACTCGTCGTCGCCCGTGACATCGCGCACGCGAAGATCAAGGAACGCCTCGACGCCGGCGAGCCGATGCCGCAGTACATGATCGACCACCCCGTGTATTACGCGGGACCTGCGAAGACCCCCGCCGGGATGGCATCGGGATCCTTCGGCCCGACCACCGCCGGACGCATGGACTCCTACGTCAAGCAGTTCCAGGCGTGCGGCGGTTCAATGGTCATGCTGGCCAAGGGCAACCGGTCCAAGCAGGTCACCGACGCGTGCGATTGCCACGGCGGCTTCTACCTCGGCTCGATCGGCGGCCCTGCTGCGCGCCTCGCGCAGGACTGCATCAAGAGCCAGGAGGTCATCGAGTACCCCGAGCTCGGCATGGAGGCGGTCTGGAAGATCGAGGTCGAGAACTTCCCGGCTTTCATCGTCGTCGATGACAAGGGCAACGACTTCTTCACCGATCCCGGCGGCTCGGTGACCGTCCCCCTCGGTGGCGTGCGCATCCGGTCTAAGGAACGCTGAGTTATCCACAACGCATTGGTTATTCACAGCTGCGACCGGCGGGTCTAGCGATGGCCCCTCAGCATGCCTTTCACTAGAGACATGCCAGGGGGACTGACTACGATGACTGCTATGACGACCGAGGTCTTGGGCTTGCCGCGCGGGCGGGCGCTTACGCGTGACGACCTCGACACCATGCCCGACGACGGCCACCGCTACGAGCTCATCGACGGCGTTCTGATCGTGAGCCCGGCACCGATTCTTCGTCATCAGCGGGCCGTCAGGAACCTGATCGTCGCAGTCAACGACGCGTGTCCCGATACCGCCGAAGTGCTTTCCGCACCCTTCGACGTGGTTCTCGCGCAAGACACCGTGATCCAGCCAGACATCCTCGTCGCCCGCAACGACGATCTGACCGAGCGCGACCTTCCCGCTCCCCCGCTGCTGGCGATTGAGGTCCTCTCGCCATCGACGAGGGGCATCGACCTCCTCCTCAAGAAGGAACGTCTCGCCCGGGCTGGGTGTCCACATTATTGGACCGTCGACCCGGCCGAACCGTCGATCACCGCGTGGCGATTGAGCGACGGCGAGTTCGTCCTCGGCACCGGGGCAGTCGGCGACGAGGAGTTCGCCGTGACCGACCCCTTCCCGGTCACCCTCGTCCCCAGCACGCTCATCACCGCGACGCGCTAAGGCGCCTCTGGCACTCGCCAGTCCAGACCGGGGAACCTGGCGAAGTCACGATCGAGCGTGATCCAGGTGGCGCCGTGCTCGATGGCAGTCGCCGCATGAGCAGCGTCGGCGACGAGCGAGCCTTTCGCCGCCGCCACTCGGCACAGTTCAGCGAGGATCTCCCAGTGTCGACGCCCCGGACCGACCTCGAACACCGATTCATTGCTGCATCACCATGTCAGCGCAGCTTCTCGATCGGGAGACGCTCATCCATCAGGTCTTGCAACTCCGCGTTGTTCGTGATGTCGACTCCGGCGCGAACCCCGACGCGACCCATATGTTGATATGCCTAGCACCCTACGCAACGCCTCCGACACATCGGAGTACGGTGACAACAAAGGGCAACCTAACTAATCACCGTCGGAAGGGCCGGGTCATGGCTGAACAGGAATACCGCATCGAGCACGACACCATGGGCGAGGTCAAAGTCCCCGTCGACGCGCTGTGGCGCGCCCAAACCCAGCGGGCCGTCGAGAACTTCCCGATCAGCTTCCGTCCGCTCGAACGCACCCAGATCCGGGCGATGGGCCTGCTCAAGGCGGCGTGCGCCGAGGTGAACCGCGAGCTCGGTCTGCTCGACGACGGGAAGGCCGCCGCGATCATCGCCGCGGCCGGCGAGATCGCGGCGGGCGAGCACGACGACCAGTTCCCCATCGACGTGTTCCAGACCGGGTCGGGCACCAGTTCCAACATGAACACCAACGAGGTGATCGCGTCGATCGCCGCATCCCACGGCGTGACCGTGCACCCCAACGACGACGTGAACATGTCGCAGTCGTCCAACGACACGTTCCCGACCGCCACTCACGTCGCCGCGACCGAGGCGACGGTCACGCAGTTGATCCCGGCACTCGAGCACCTACACGCCGCGCTCGCCGCGAAGTGCGTCCAGTGGTGCGACGTCGTCAAGAGTGGTCGCACCCACCTGATGGACGCGGTGCCTGTGACCCTGGGCCAGGAGTTCGGCGGATACGCCCGACAGATCGAGGCCGGCATTGAGCGGCTGCGGGCCACCCTCCCCCGGGTCGGTGAATTGCCCATCGGCGGAACCGCCGTCGGGACCGGCCTCAACGCCCCCGACGGTTTCGGCACCAAGGTGGTCGTGGAACTGGTCAAGCTCACCGGCGTCGACGACCTGCGTCTGGCGACCGACAACTTCGAGGCGCAGGCCGCACGCGACGGTCTCGTCGAATTGTCGGGCCAGCTCAAGACCGTCGCCGTCTCGCTCACCAAAATCGCCAATGACATCCGGTGGATGGGATCCGGGCCGCTGACCGGCCTCGGCGAGCTCCAGCTTCCCGACCTGCAGCCAGGCAGCTCGATCATGCCCGGCAAGGTCAACCCGGTGCTGCCCGAGGCGGTCACGCAGGTCGCCGCCCAAGTGATCGGCAACGACACCGCGGTCACTTGGGGCGGCGGCAACGGCCACTTCGAGCTCAACGTCTACATCCCGATGATGGCGCGCAACGTGCTCGAGTCGATCACCCTGCTGACCAACGTTTCGCGCCTGTTCGCCGACCGGTGCATCAGCGGCCTGGTCGCCAACACCGACCGGCTGCGCACGCTGGCCGAAAGCTCACCCTCGATTGTCACGCCCCTCAACAGCGCGATCGGCTACGAGGCTGCGGCCGCCGTCGCCAAGCACGCACTGAAGGAGGGCAAGACGATCCGTCAGACCGTGATCGACCTCGGCCATGTGGGCGACACGCTGAGCGAGGAGGAGCTCGACCGCCGTCTCGACGTGCTCAAGATGGCCAACCTCGACCGGAAGCGCTGAGCCTGAAACCACCTACCGCCACCTCCGGCCTACTGTGGAATCGGAGGTGCACGTGTCCACTGCGTTCGTCTTGTCCGGCGGGGCCAATCTCGGTGCTCTGCAGGTGGGAATGCTGCGCGCCCTCGCCGAGCGCGGGATCAGACCGGACGCGCTGGTCGCGACGTCGGCGGGGGCACTCAACGCCGCATACATCGCCGATCGAGGCCTCACGTCCGAGGTCGTGGAGTCTTTGGGCGAGGTGTGGCGCTCATTGAGTGCGTGGCAGTTGTTCCGGCCCGGTGCCCGCCAGCTACTCGGAGCGTTCACCGGCAGGCAGTCCGCCCTGTTCAGCTCACGCGGTCTGCGGTCTTTGATCGAGACCCATCTGGACTTCGACCGGATCGAGGAAGCCGCAACGCCCCTGACCGTCGTCGCCACGGATCTGCTGACCGGCGACCAGGTCGACATCGACCATGGACCGGCAGCCGAGGCCGTTCTGGCGAGCAGTGCCATCTCGGGCATCTTCCCTGCTGTTGCGTTCAACGGTCGGATCTTGGTGGACGGCGGGGTCGCCGACAACACGCCCGTTTCGCACGCCGTCGAATCGGGCTCCGACATCGTCTATGTGCTTCCGTGCGGATACCCTTGCGCGCTGGTCGAACCCCCGACGACCGTGGCCGGCACGATCCTGCACACCATGTCGTTGCTGATCCAGCAGCGCCTCGTCCGAGACATCCGCGAATACACCAGCAGCGTGGATCTGCGCGTCGTGCCCCCACCCTGCCCGCTCGACGTCGGACCCCTGGACTTCTCCAACGCCGACGAACTCATCGCGCGCGGGTATGACTCGGCGTGCCACTTCCTCGACGTCGACGAGGGTCGTCGTGCCGCGCCGGCCGATCACATCGACTTCCATGTCCACGCGACACCGGGCCTGCGTCGGTAGCCTGGGGCCATGGCGCAACTGGCGCAGTTCCCCAACGACTGGCAAACGGCACTGGTGCTTGTCGCACACCCCGACGACCCCGAGTACGGCATGTCGGCGGCGGTCAATCGCTGGACCAGCGAGGGCAAACGCGTCGTCTACGGCCTGGCGACAAGCGGCGAGGCCGGCATCCAGGGCATGACACCGCAGGAGTGCGGGCCGCTGCGCGAGGACGAGCAGCGCGCATCGGCGGCGCGAGTCGGGGTGAACGAGGTCGAGTTCTGGGGCTTCCCCGACAGCGAGCTGTTCAACACCCCGCAGTTGCGCGCGAAGATCACCGAGGCCATCAACCGGATCGCGCCCGACGTTGTGCTGTCGTTGTTCGGCGGCCCCGAGTGGGCGCCCGGCTTCCCCAACCAGCGCGACCACATGGAGTTTTCGGCCGCTGTCCGCGACGCCTACGCCGCCCTGCCCGAACCTGGACCTCACTGGTTGTTCGAAAGCGGCCCACTCGCCACCCATGCCGTCGCGGTGAGCCGTGCCGATATCGACGCCGCTGTGAAAGCACTCGCCGAGCATCGTGTGTATCTCGAAGTCCTCGATCCGGATACCCCGGTCGGAGAGCAGGCGTTCGACCAGGTTCAGCGCACGACGCCGGTGCGCGACGACTTCGGCGGCCGACGTGCCGTCGTGTTCGAGTTGATCAGCGATTGACGTCGACGACGCGCTACCGCTTGAGCGGGCTATAGAAGACGAGGCCGTTGCCCTTGTTGTCGTAGACGACCGCACGGCGCTCGTGGGCGTCGTCGTAGGGGCCCTTGATGATCCCGCCCCCACCGGCCTCGATCGCCTTGGCCGCGCCATCGACATCAGCGGTCTTGATACCGACGACGACCTGCCCGTGGATCGGATGGTCGATCGGCGTGGCCAGCGCCAGGGTGATCGGTCCGCCGTCGAGCGCGGCGTACTGCGCACCGTCGCGGAACTTCAACGACATGCCCAGCCCTTCATAGAAGGCGATGGATTCGTCGAGGTTGTCGGTGGACAGAACCACCATCTTCACTTCGTAGTCGCTCATAGCGCTTCCTTCCTCTGCGCCCCATGCCGACGCTACTGCGCACCAGACGGGCCCGAAAGGGCCATAGGGCCTTGACCGGATCCATGCCGCACCGTGATCCTTGTGTGACTGAATGGCCGAATCCGGCTGGCACACTGGAGTGGTGTTGAAGTTACTGCAGAGAAATTTGGGACTGATGGGACTCGCGGCCGCGGCTACTGCGGCAGTGCTGATGGTCCCCACGACAGTGAACGCCGCGCCGAGCAGCGGCACCGGATCGGTTGACTCCGTGCTGAACAACGTGCTCGATGCGCTGGTCGGCAACGGCGACTCCCACCAAGCCGCATCTACGACCACGCAGCTCATCGTCGCCACCGGTAAGAGCGCGTCGGACACCACCGGAACCCTGACCGCCTACGAGAAGGGCACCGACGGGAACTGGAAGATCGTCGTCGAACCGGTGAAGGCCTTCTTCGGCGCGCAGGGCCAAGGTGAACCCAAGGACAACGTGCCGCGCACGCCTAGCGGCACGTTCGCCCTCGACCAGGCCTTCGGCCGCAAGCCCAACCCCGGCACCAAGATGCCGTACCGCCAGGTCACCACCAAGGACTGGTGGGACTCGGATATGAAGTCGCCCACCTACAACACGCTGGTCACCAAGGACCGCATGCCCAGCCGCGAGGCCGAGAACCTCTACAACATGGGCGCTGTCTACGACTACGCGGTGAACATCGCCCACAATCCGTCACGTACCCCGGGCAAGGCGTCGGCGATCTTCCTGCACGTCACCAACAACTCGCCGACGGAGGGCTGCGTCGCGGTCCCCGAAGGGTCGATGGTGAAGATCCTCAAGTGGCTCGATCCCGCCAAGTCGCCAAAGATCACGATCGGCGTGAACGCCGCGGCACCGACCGGTGACGCCGCCGGTACGAGCCCGGGTGACGCGACGAACAACGGCGGCACCGGGAGCATCGGCCGCGTCGCCGAGTCGCTGGTCGGCCTGATCCCGCAAGTGCTCGGCACCATCACGCAGAGCTGACGGCCTCGGTTCTCGATACACTCGCTCCTTCGTCACGGGCACTCGATCACCGATAAAGCACTCGACCACCGGTCCCAACGGGGCCGGTGGTCAAGTGCTTTTCAGCGTCGGTCTAGGTGAACTCCTCCAGCATGTCGGTCACCAGGGCGGCGATGGGCGAGCGCTCCGAGCGCGTCAGCGTGACGTGCGCGAAGAGCGGATGACCCTTGAGCTTCTCGATCACCGCGGCCACGCCGTCGTGGCGCCCGACGCGCAGATTGTCGCGCTGCGCCACGTCGTGCGTCAGCACCACCCGCGACCCCGACCCGAGCCGCGAGAGCACCGTCAGCAATACGTTGCGCTCCAACGATTGCGCCTCATCGACGATGACGAACGAGTCGTGCAGCGACCGGCCGCGGATGTGCGTTAATGGCAGCACCTCGAGCATGCCGCGCGAGGCGACCTCGTCGATGACCTCCGTCGACGCCAGCCCCTCCAGCGTGTCGAATACCGCCTGCGCCCAGGGCCCCATCTTGTCGGCCTCGCTGCCCGGCAGGTAACCGAGCTGCTGCCCGCCGACCGCGTACAACGGCCGGAACACCACGACCTTCCGGTGGGTCCGACGCTCCAACACCGCCTCCAGGCCGGCGCACAGCGCGAGCGCCGACTTTCCGGTGCCCGCCTTGCCACCGAGCGACACGATCCCGACGCTGTCGTCGAGCAGCAAGTCCAGCGCGACGCGCTGCTCGGCCGAACGCCCGTGCAGTCCAAATGCCTCGCGGTCGCCCCGCACCAGCTGCACCCGCTTCTCGGCGTTGACCCGGCCCAGTGCGCTCGACCGTCCGCTGAGCAACCGGATGCCGGTGTGGCACGGCATGTCGCGTGCCTCGTCGATGTCGACGACGCCTTCGTCGAAGAGCGTGTTGATCTGCGCCGGGGTCACCTCGAGCTCGGTCATCCCGGTCCACCCGGAGACGACGACGTCCTGCGCGTGATACTCGTCGGCCGCCAGTCCTACCGCCCCGGCCTTGACCCGCAGCGGCGTGTCCTTGGTGACGAGCGTGACGTCGCGGCCCTCCGCGCGCAGGTTCAGCGCACAGGCGAGGATGCGTGAATCGTTGTCGTCGGTGCGGAATCCACTGGGCAACACCCTCGGGTCGGTGTGGTTGAGCTCGACCTGCAGGGTTCCACCACACTCACCGATCGGGATCGGCTCGTCGAGCCTGCCGTACTCCAGGCGCAGGTCGTCGAGGTGGCGCAGCGCCTCCCGGGCGAACCAGCCCAACTCGTGATGGTGGCGTTTGCCCTCCAGCTCACTGATAACCACCAGCGGCAGGATCACACTGTGCTCGTCGAAGCGCGTCACGGCCTTCGGGTCGGAGAGCAACACGGACGTGTCGAGGACATAGGTGCGAGTAGTCACGCGGACTCCTACGTCGGCGCGGCACCCGCGCGGACGGGGTGTTGCAGGTGACCGGTCGATCCGTGCTGTTGCAGCTGGTCAGCCGCGCGAGCCGAGGACCGGGGCCGGTCCCCTCGTGTCGCTGTGCTCCACGAATTCTCGGACCTCCCGGATGAACCGGTTTCCCCTCCGGTCCATCGACTCCGACGCTACGCCGCTGTGGCGGGCATCACGGATGACGCGCCGCGCGCCACGTTAACTTTGCGCAAACAGATTCAGGCGCCCGCAGCGAGCGCGAGGATGCGCTCCTTGGCGGCCTGCGCCTCGTCGGAGAGTCCCTCGACGCTGTTCAGCTTGACGCCGTCGACGATGGCCTTGGCGATCGTCGCGCGAGTCTGGTCGTTCTCGTAATCGGCGATCAGTGCGAACTGATCGTCGAAGTCGGCGACGTCTGAGCCGATGGGGGCGATATCGGTCAGCGCCCAGTCGATGGCCGACACCGTCGCATCCTGGTCGGCGACCATCCCGGCGCCGAGGAAGCCGATGAAGTAGCGGGCCTGCGAGGCGTCGTCGGCGTGGATCTTGGTGAGGATCTGCGCCAGGACGTCGTCGGTGACCGCGCCGCGCATCCGCTCGGCGAACGCGGCGGTCTGCAGCTCGTGGACGGCGAGCAGCGCGAG
The DNA here is from genome assembly GCA_002477755.1 of Gordonia sp. UBA7599. Lineage (GTDB taxonomy): Bacteria > Actinomycetota > Actinomycetes > Mycobacteriales > Mycobacteriaceae > Gordonia. The sequence goes on along the minus strand of DLKD01000110.1, from coordinate 15,190 downwards.
CACGCTCATCGGCGTCAGCGACGCGACATCCTCTTCGTGCTGGCGGTATCCGGCGACGACGTGGATGCGACGACGGTTCTCCGCGTCGACGGGGTCGACCGCGCGGGTCACCACCAAGTAGTCGCGCAGGACGATCGCGTGCCGGTTGTCCTCAGCGGTCCAGGTGCCGACGAGGGCGCGCCAGTCGGAGAACGCGGGGAAGAACATCGCGAGGACGCGGTGGTAGGACGGCAGGTTGTCCTTGAGCAGCAGCAGCGCCATCAGCGCCGCCTTGGCCTCGTCGGACATGGTGCTGTCCGACGGATCCCAGTCCTCGCCACCGAGGAAGGCAAAGTTACGACCGGCGTCCCACGGCACCCAATCGTGGGGCTGCCACGTGGCGATATCGAGTTGGTGCTCCTCCGAGAGTTCGGGAAGGGCCTTCTCCAGTGCGATGACGAGTTCGTCGGTGTCCAGAATGCTCACAACCCAATAGGATACCCGGTCTCAGACCCGGCTCATGAGTCCCCACTGCTCGAGGCCGTCGTAGAGCGGGAAGTCCAGCGCGAGCGTCGATACGCGAGCACGCAGCGCCGAGACGTCGGCCGACGTCCCCGCGGCCAGCGCGGTCGCGATGATGTCGGCGACCTCGGCGAACTGCTCGTCGCCGAATCCACGGGTGGCCAACGCGGGGGTGCCGATGCGCAGCCCCGAGGTGACCATCGGCGGGCGCGGGTCGAAGGGCACCGCGTTTCGGTTGACGGTGATGCCCACCTCGTGGAGCAGGTCCTCGGCCTGCTGGCCGTCGAGCGGGCTGTCGCGCAGGTCGACGAGAACCAGGTGCACGTCGGTCCCGCCGGTCAGCACCGATACTCCCGCACCGGCGACGTCGGAGCCGGTGAGCCGCTCGGCGAGGATCTTCGCACCGGAGAGCGTGCGCTCCTGCCGTGCTTTGAACTCCTCGGTCGCGGCGACCTTCAGCGCGACGGCCTTAGCGGCGATCACATGCATCAGCGGACCGCCCTGCTGGCCGGGGAACACCGCCGAGTTGAGCTTCTTCGCGTACTCCTGCTTGGCCAGGATCAGGCCCGACCGCGGACCGCCCAGAGTCTTGTGCACGGTCGTCGACACGACGTCGGCGTGCGGCACGGGGCTCGGATGCAGACCGGCGGCGACGAGGCCGGCGAAGTGGGCCATGTCGACCCACAACTTGGCTCCCACCTCATCGGCGATCTCACGGAACGCGGCGAAATCCAAGGTACGGGGGTAGGCCGACCAGCCGGCACAGATGACGGCGGGCCGCGTGTCGAGGGCGATCTTGCGCACCTCGTCCATGTCGACGCGGAAGTCCTCTTTGCTCACGCCATAGAAGGCGTTCTCGTAGAGCTTGCCGGAAAAGTTCAGGCGCATGCCGTGGGTCAGGTGCCCGCCGTGCGCGAGGTCGAGGCCCAGCAGTGTCTGGCCCGGTTCCATCAAGGCCATCAGTACCGCGGCGTTGGCCTGGGCACCCGAATGCGGCTGCACGTTGGCGAACTCGGCGCCGAACAGCTCCTTGGCGCGGTCGCGGGCGATGTCCTCCACGACGTCGACGTACTCGCAGCCGCCGTAGTAGCGCCGCCCCGGGTACCCCTCGGCGTACTTGTTCGTCAGTACGCTGCCCTGCGCCTGCAGCACCGCGCGCGGCACGAAGTTCTCCGACGCGATCATCTCCAGGGTGTCGCGCTGACGGGACAACTCGCCGTTCATCGCAGCGGCAACGTCGGGGTCGAGCTCCGCCAGGGACATCGTGTTCACCGACGGTGCGTCATTCGCCTCAGCCATGCCGGTGAGTTTAGTGTGCCAACTCCGCCCGCAAGAGCGCCGGGGTCAGGGGCTCGTCGAGAAGGCGGTTGAACGCCCCTCCCGGAGCATCGAGCCACTCGCCGAGGAGCCGATAGCCCTCGACATAGGTGCTGATGTAGGCGCGCCAGAGCGGCGAGGTGAGGAACCGCAGCATCTGCCTGGCCCGGTCCTGCCCCACGAGCAGCCACCGCGAAAGGAACGCCGCGACCTCATCAGCGTCGGCGTGCCGATCGTGCAGGAGTAACGCGGCGTCCTGGCGGACCGCCAGCAGACCGGCAGTGGCCTCCCCGACGGCCGTTGCGCGATGGGCGTCGAAGCGCAGACCCAGGTCGGCGTAGATCGTCTCGGCCCAGAGCGGCCAGTCCGGTCCGATGGCCGCGCGCAGCGCGTGGTCGGCCAGCCCCTCGGCCATCAGGCATTGCGGGGTGTTGACCAGGAAGATCGTCTGCTCCCCCTGCCCACCGCCGACGAGGAGCTTCTCCTTGCGGCAGTGCTCGGTGTGGTGCCCGGGATAGGCCTCGTGCGCCACGAGGTGCGGTAGCGCCGAGAAGTGCTGCGGCACATCGGTGTTGATCGCGACCCGAGAGCGGTAGTCGCCCAGGTAGTAGTTGAATCCCGACCACGGCTGGTCGGAGACGATCTCGAACTCGACGGTCTCTTCGACGGGCAGGTCGACGGACTTGCGCACCTCGTCGCGCAGCGCCGAGGAGAAGGCCGTCACGCAATCGCCGAGCCGGTCAGCCGGGATCTCACCGGCGCGTCGGTAGGCGGTGTACGCGTCGCGCAGCGCCTCGGGCCGATCGGCGACGCCGAGAGCATCCGCCAGTTTGCGGTGGGCCTGACGGTAGACCTCCGGATCCTCCGCACTGATGTCGACGTCGAAGTAAGCCCGCACCTCGTCGACGAATCCGATGTCCTCGCCGGCGAACTTGGCCGCCGAGCACTCCAGCGCCCGCAGGTGCGAGGAGATGAATTCGGCACGGTCGGCGGGAAGTCCCCCCGGGAGTTGGTCCCGCAACCGGGCGGCACGTCGGCCCAGCGCTACGGGATCGGGCGTCCCCTCGTCGCGCACCTGGGCCCGCAGTGCAGGATCGCCGGTGTAGGCGTCGACGAACCCGTCTTCGAGCAGGTCGAACGCGAGGCCGATTCGCAGGTATTCGGTGACGATCTCGTCGTCGTCGATAGCGGTCACGATGCCGAGCTTTCCATAAACAACCCTCCCGCGTGGCGGACGCCCACACCCGCCAAATACGCTTGGATGATGCCGTTCGGTATCGAACCCGGGTTTCCCCGGAGCGCGCAGGAGGCCAGGTGAAGCGGTCGTCGGGGCGCGACCCGAGCCTGTACCTGGAACTCGACCGTCGCCAGTGGCGCGGATTGCGCGAGTCCATGCCAATGGTGCTGACCCAGCAGGAGCTCGACGCGATCGCGGGCCTGGGTGAGCGCCTGGACCTCGCCGAGGTCGCCGACGTGTATCTCCCGCTCTCGCGCCTCATCCACTTGCGCGTCGCCGCTCGGCAGCGCCTGTACGCCGCTACCTCGACGTTCCTGGGCGAACTGCAGACTGCGCGCCAGGTACCTTTCGTCATCGGGATCGCCGGCAGCGTCGCCGTCGGCAAGTCGACCACCGCCCGCCTGCTCGCGACGCTGCTAGCCCGCTGGGACAGCCACCCGAAGGTCGACCTGGTCACCACCGACGGCTTCCTCTACCCGACGCGCGAGCTCAAGCGCCGCGGCATCCTGCACCGAAAGGGATTCCCCGAGTCCTACGACCGCCGAGGTTTGCTGCGCTTTGTCACCGAGGTGAAATCAGGGGCGCGCGAGGTCACCGCGCCGGTGTACTCACACCTGACCTACGACATCGTCCCCGACGTCAAGCATTACGTCCGTCAGCCCGACATCCTCATCCTGGAGGGCCTCAACGTCCTGCAGACCGGGCCGACGCTGATGGTGTCGGACCTCTTCGACTTCTCGCTCTACGTCGACGCGAAGACCTCCGACATCGAACGCTGGTACGTCTCGCGCTTCCTACAGATGCGCACCACGTCGTTCGCGGATCCGAACTCGCACTTCCACTCCTACGCCGACCTCAACGACACGCAGGCAACTGCGGCCGCCCGCGAGATCTGGACGTCGATCAACCGGCCCAACCTGGTGGACAACATCCTGCCCACGCGTCCGCGCGCCCACCTCGTCCTGCGCAAGGACTCTGATCACTCGATCAACCGCGTGCGCCTGCGCAAGCTCTGAGCTCCCCGCTCCGACCGACGATCGGCAGCCAGATCTTGCGCCGCTATTCCCGGGCTAGATCTCGCGGCGCATCACGACGCGGCCGAATCCGTCGAGGACCGACGTCGTGTCGGCGACGTAGTGGAACCCGGCCCGCTCAAACTGTCGTCGGGTACCCGTGTAGGCCGTACGCAGCGGAACTTTGCGGCCATCGTTGTCGAGCGGATACGCCTCGACGACCGCCGCGCCCCGCTCGGCGGCAAAGCCGACCGCCCCTTCCAGCGCTGCCCCTGCCAGTCCCTGCCCCCGATGTCCGGGACGCACCTTGATGCACCACAGCGACCACACGTCGTCGCGGCCGGGGTCGATCCTCGGGAACTTCGCGTTGTAGGCGAACGTGGTGTGCTCACGAGGCGCGATCGACGCCCACGCAACCGGCTCACCGTCGTCGTAGACGACGATTCCCGGCGGCAGGTCGCGCGCACACAGGGCTGCCATCCGTTCCGGTTTGCTCAACCCGGTCCGCTCGAGGCCCTCGGTCTTGCGGTTGCGGTACGTCAGACACCAGCACGCCTCCGACCCCGCCGTCTTGGGTCCGACGAGGGTCGCGACGTCGGCGAAATCCGACGCTGGCCGGATTTCGATCAACGACCCGCCAGCCACTGCTGCAGCGTCATCGGTGTCACGACATCGGCGGGATCGGGGATGAGCGACCCGTCACGCAGCGCTTTGCCGCCGAAGCGGATCGGGATCACCGCGCCGCTCACCCCGCGCGCCTTGCGCGACGCCCGGGCGACATCGATGAGATCCATCTGCGCCGGGCCCCGCACCTCGACGACGGCTTTGCCCTGGTGGGCAGTGCCCAGCACCGCGTCGGCGATGACCACCGCTCCGTCGGATGCGGCCAGCGGGGCGGTGACCATGTGCGGCATGACGGCGAGAGGGCCCACCGACATCCGGTCGCTGAGCGTGTCGGCGAGCTCGAACCACTGGGTGGTCCGCACGAAGGTGACGCGGTCGCCGAGGATCTCGCGGTACACCGCCTCCTGCTCGGCCTTTCCCTGGTAGTAGCCCATCCGGCGATTCACGGCGGGATCGGCGGCATTCGAGATCGAGAGGCAGACGACGCGCGCGCCTGCGGCGCGGGCCGCCTCGGCGATGTTTCGCGCGGCGGTCCCGAAGAACTCCTTCGCCTTCGACGCCGACTGGGTGATGTTGTTCAGGCAGTCGACAACGACGTCCGCGCCGGCAACCGCGGCCGCGAGCCCGGCGCCGGTCTGCGCGTCGACACCATTGCCGCGATGGGCCTCGACGACCTGGACACCGCGCTCCCCGAGCTGATTGCAGACCAGCGAACCCATCGTGCCGCTCGCTCCGACGACGACGACCTTCATGGCGACCTCTTCCTTCGTATTCCTTTGTATTGCGCGACTATTGACTCCACACTAGGTCACCATTGCCCTAATAAACTGGTTCAATCGGCACATGGAAACTCAGGCCAATTCCGAGACGGACGGGCCATGGCACACCCACGCGGGCGGTCTCGGTGCCGACCTGCACCTCGACCTCGCCGATGGGTTCGACACGGGTCCGGCCCGTGGGCGCGGCGCCCAACAGCGCCGCCGCCTCGTCGACGCCCTGCGCGCCGCGATCGAGGACGGGCGCCTGGGCGCGGGCGCCCCCCTGCCGCCCTACCGCTCGCTGGCTGCAGATCTCAACCTGGCCCGCGGCACCGTCGCCGCCGCATACGAGGAGCTGATCGCGCAAGGCTGGCTGGTCGCACGCCGAGGCGCGGGAACCCGCGTCGCTGACAGCGTCGCAGCGTCCGCACCACCATCGGGCACCGTCCCAGCACCGCTCCTGCCCCCCCGGCACAACTTCCTCACCGGCCAGGCGAACGCCGGCCTGTTCCCGCGCGCCGACTGGATCGCCGCCACCCGCCGCGCCCTGTCCACGGCACCGGACTCCGCCTTCGACCCCACGGCACCGCACGGTAGCCGGGTCCTGCGTGAGGCACTCGCCGGCTACCTCGCCCGGGCGCGCGGCGTCCGCGCTGACCCGAACCAGATCGTCCTGACCACCGGCGTCATGTATTCGCTGCGGCTGTTGACCCCGACAGTCCTGGGCACCACGGTCGCCGTCGAGAGTCACGGCCTGCCCTTCCATCGACTCGCGATCGAGGAGAGCGGCGCGGTGACTCTGCCCGTGCCGCTCGACGACGACGGTGCGGTGGTCGATGCGATCGGCGACGGCGTGTCGTCGCTGGTGCTGACGCCGAGCCACCAGTCGCCCACCGGGGTCTCCCTTTCGCCGCCGCGGCGCGCGGCGGTGATCGACTGGGCCCGGCGGACCGGCGGGCTCATCGTCGAAGACGACTACGACGGTGAATACCGCTATGACCGCGAGCCGATCGGCGCGTTGCAGGCACTCGGGCCCGACGTCGTCGTGTACGCGGGTTCGGTGAGCAAGACGCTTTCACCGTCGGTGCGAATCGGTTGGCTGGTGCTGCCGGGCCACCTGGCCGAGCAGGTGGCGTGGTCCAAAGGAGTCCGCGAGCCGGACGCGAGCATCGTCGACCAACTGGTGCTGGCCGAGATGATCGCTAGCGGCGCCTACGATCGTCACATCCGCCGCAGTCGACAGTTCTACCGCCGCCGGCGCGACCAGCTCCTGGCACGGCTCACCGCTATCGGCGCGCAGGTCACCGGCGTCGCAGGCGGTCTGCACTTGCTGATCCCGACGACCGCGCAGCGTGAAGGCGCACTGATGGCCGAGGCCGTCAACCGCGGTATCGGGATCTCGCCGCTGTCGTTCTTCGCCCACCCCGCCGCGACGGACACTGCGCGGCACGGCCTAATCGTCGGGTTCGGGACGCCGTCGGCGTCGTCGTACTCCGCCGACCTCGACGCATTGGTGGGGCTCCTCGTCGACGTCGCGTAGCCCGCCGAAGCCGGCTCAGGCGGGCTCGCCGTCGAAGCGGTTGCGTCCCAGGCTCTGCATGAAGCCGGGGCCCATGATGCGGTACTCCTGCGCGAAGTCTTTGGCCCACGTCGGGAACGGGTGGTGGGCCAGATACTCGTTGCCGAAGCGCGGGTCCTCGGAGACTTCGGTGACGCAGAAGTCGGGGATCGCCAGGTCGGTGACCGGGCGGGCCCGCTCGACCTCGCCGACGAGCAACGGCGCGTTGTCGGCGAGGAAGCGGTCGACGACCCAGCCGTCCTCGCCCAGCCACATCGAGTAGCGGACTTTGGCGATCAGGGCTGTCGAGCGCGCGACGATCGACCCGGCGACGAGCGCGTCGATCTGCCGCTCGGCCTCGTAGCGCGTGCCGGCGTTCGCCGGGCCCTTGGCGCCGAGTGTGCCCAGCGAGTCGGGGTGTTCGGTGAGAGCCTGCGCCATGGCGCGCGGCGACGCGTCGACATCGATACCATCGACCGGGCCGCTGATGCGCACACGGACGGCAAAACCGTCGTCGGCGAACACGTAGGCCTGAACGATCAGGTCGGGACTCGGGTCACCCGCTGCCTCGGGCGGCATCGCACCCAGCAGGAACTTGCGCTCGAACTCGAAGTCGCCGAGTTCAGCCGCGGTCGCGCACTCGTCAGAGTCGTCGAACATAGGGCCAATCTAGCGCCCCCGACCAGCAGATTCGGGTTAGCGTCCGAATCGGCGATTCCGCGCGCCGAAGTCGCGCAGGGCACGCAGGAAGTCGACGCGGCGGAACTCGGGCCAATACGCATCGGTGAACCAGATCTCGGAGTACGCGCTCTGCCACAGCAGAAAGCCCGACAGACGTTGCTCGCCCGACGTACGGATCACCAGATCGGGATCGGGTTGGCCCTTGGTGTAGAGGTTGCGGTCGATGGCCTCGACGGTGACCGCCTCGACCAACTGTTCGCCGGTCTCACCGGCTGCCACGTGGTCGGTGAGCAGGTCGCGTACCGCGTCGACAATCTCCTGCCGCCCGCCGTAACCGACAGCAACGTTGACGTTGAGACGGTCGTCGTGGCGGACGGTGCGGTCGGCGGCGGCCTTCAACCGCTGTGCGGCCGCGGCGGGCAGCTGGTCGATGTTGCCGACAAGTCGCACTCGCCACCCGCGCCCGGGCGCCGAGATCTCGTCGACGATGTCGGGGACGATCTCCATCAGCGCGTCGAGTTCCTCGGACGGTCGCTGCAAGTTCTCCGTCGAGAGCAGGTAGATGGTGACGGTGCCGATACCCAGTTCGTCGCACCACGAGAGCATGTCCGCGATGCGCTCGGCCCCGACCCGATGGCCGTGGCTGACGTCCTCGAATCCCGCTTCGCGCGCCCACCGGCGGTTGCCATCGCAGATGATCGCGACGTGTTCGGGCAGGCGGTCCCGGTCGAGCAGCTGCGTGAGCCGCTTCTCGTAAACCGCGTACATGGGAGTGCGCAGCGTCTCCGGGATTAGTTTCATCGTCGCTCACTGTACGCCGGAGTTTGGCGACCAGGGAGTAACTTACGGTACCGTAGGTTTATGGTTCACGACATTCCCACGCCCCTCCACCTGGAGTTCAAGCCGCGGTTGCGCGGCGTGATCCACCAGTACTCGGCGTGGGTGTCGACGGTCGCCGTCGCCGCCCTCATCGTCGGTGCTGCGATCCTCAAGGGCGCGGGTGCGGCCGTGGCGTGCGCGATCTACGGCGTCACCGTCTTCGGCTTGTTCGCGATCAGCGCGACCTATCACCGGCACAAGTGGGGCTCCGAGCGGACCGCGCGGCTGATGAAGCGTGCCGACCACTCGATGATCTTCCTGTTCATCGCCGGGTCGTACACCCCGTTCTCCTACCTCGCACTACCCTCCCCGACGCGATGGTGGGTGCTGGGGATCGTTTGGGGCGGTGCCCTGGCGGGCATGGCACTGAAGATCGTGTGGCCCGACGCGCCGCGATGGCTCGGCGTCGCACTCTATATCGGTCTGGGCTGGGTGATCCTAGTGCAGGCGACGACGCTGATCCAGTACTCGGGCTGGCTGATCATCGCGCTGCTCGCCGCCGGCGGGGTGTTGTACAGCGTCGGCGGGGTCCTCTACGCCCTGCGCTGGCCCAATCCGTGGCCGGAGACGTTCGGACACCACGAGTTCTTCCACGCCGCCACCGTCGTCGCCGCGCTGTGCCACTACACGGCGATCTGGCTGCTCCTGCTGCGCTGACCGTCGTCGCCGTTTGGACGGTGATCGCCTGGTGTCGAGGTAGCCCCGACGAAACCTGAACGTGCCTCCGGATGGCCGGACGCGGGCAATAGACTGCAACCCATGCTCGCCGTCGCAGCCCCGCGGACCGATCCGGTCCAGCGCACCGTGCGCGGGCTGTGTGTCGGCGCCTTCGCGGCGGCGACCGCCATCGCCGGTCACCTCGTGGCGATGCCCGACGACGCCCCTACCGTCGGCATGCTCGCTTTCCTGATGGGCGTCTGCGCGGTGGTCGGCGTGGTCGCCGGCTCACTCCCCCGATCCGCCGAGCACCCTCTCGCCCTCCTGCTCGTCGTCGCATCGGCGCAACTCATCGGCCACCTCGCACTGTCGGTCGGGTCCATGCACCCACTCGGCCTGCCGTCGACGACGATGACCGTCGCACACCTGCTGGCCGCCGCAATCGGTGCGTGCGTGATCATCGGCGCTGACCGCGCCGCACGACGCGTTCTCGGCCGGTTGCACCGGCTTCTCCACGACGACTGCCCGCCCGCGGCTCCCGCCGCTCTTCTGTGGCGGTTCATCGTCTCCGACGAGCCGCTCGTCGCACGAAGCGGCGCCACCCGGCGCCACGTCAGACGCGGACCGCCGGCGCTGCCGCGCCCCGCCTCCCTCTGACCGGCACACCGTCACACACCACGACCGCACGACTGCGGTCGCCGACGCGTGTGCGCCCTGACGCACCGAATCGAGCCAGCCCAATGTTTCGACCCCTTCTGCCCCTGATCCGTCGCCTGCACTTCTACGCGGGCATCCTCATCGCCCCGTTCGTCCTCGTCGCCGCGATCAGCGGCGGTCTCTACGCCCTCGCCCCGACAGCCGAGCAGATTGTGTACCGCCACCTGCTGCACACCGACTCCGCCGGTCCACCGCAGACAATCGCCGCGCAATTGGCCAGTGTCCGCGACCGCCATCTCGGTGCCGTGGTGACCGGCGTCGAACCGGCCGCCGGCGGGTCGGAGACGACGCGGGTGTACCTCGCCGACGACCGCGTCGGCGAGTGGGAGCGGCGGACCGTTTTCGTCGACCCGCAGACCACCGAGGTTCTCGGCGACTCGGTCACCTACGGCAGCGCCGGGGCGCTGCCGCTGCGCACGTGGATCGGCGGCCTGCACCGCAACCTGCACCTGGGTGAGCCTGGCCGTGTCTACAGCGAAACCGCGGCGTCATGGCTGTGGGTCGTGGCACTGGGTGGATTGACGCTGTGGATCAACCGGTTCCGCACCAAGCGCCGCAATACCGGTGCCCCGTGGTGGCGCATCGGCGTCATCGACCGGCGGGGCACATCGCGCAGCCGCACGCTGAGCCGGCACGGCGCGGTGGGCGTGTGGCTCGTCGTGGGCCTGGTGTTCCTCTCGGCGACAGGGTTGACGTGGTCGCACTACGCGGGCGACAACATCGCGAAACTGCGCACCGAGCTGAGCTGGCAGCGACCCGACCTGCCGACATCCCTGCCGACGGGTTCACACCACGGGACGCACGGGACCGCAGCTCCCCCAGCCGGCATTCCGACGTTGGCCGACGATCAATTCGACGAGGTGCTGGGAATCGCACGCCGCCACGGCCTGGACGGCCGGGTGGAGATCGCCGTTCCCACCGACCCGAGCAGCGCGGTCACGGTCACCCAGACGCGTCAGCCGTGGCGGTATTCAGTGGACTCGCTCGCGATCGACCCGCACACGATGCAGGTGAGTGCGGAACTCCCCTTCTCGTCGTGGTCGATTCCGGCGAAGCTCACCGACTGGGCCATCCAATTGCATATGGGAATCCTGTTCGGCTGGGCCAGTGCCCTGGCGCTGCTCACACTGGCCGTGCTGCTGGTCGTCGTGATCGTTCACGGCTACCTGATGTGGTGGCGACGCGGAACCGGGAACCACCCGGGGCGAGCGCCTGCGCGCGGCACGTGGCGCACTGCTGCACGCTCTGCGAGCCCTGCGTCTCGGGCCGCTTTCGTGACGCTGATGGTCGGAACCATTGTCGTCGGCTGGTTCGTCCCGCTGTTGGGGATCCCGCTGCTCGCGTTCCTGATCCTCGACGCGGTGATCGGCCGACGGTCGCCCACCGATCAGCCCCACAACCGCGACCAATCCCGACAACGGCTACCGGCGCGACGGTAGTTGGGCGAATTCGGGGGGTCGTTGCGACACTCGCCTATTTGTCGGTTGTCAGTAGATCACGCAGTTGTTCGGCTGGCGTGTGCCAGTTGAGTGTTTTGCGTGGGCGGCCGTTGAGTTCTTGGGCGACGTGTTCGAGGTCTTCGGGTCCATAGACGTTGAGGTCGGTGCCTTTGGGGAAGTATTGGCGCAGTAGCCCGTTGGTGTTCTCGTTGGTGCCGCGTTGCCAGGGGCTGGCGGGGTCGCAGAAGTAGACGGCCATGTCGGTGGCGATGGTGAATAGTTTGTGGCTGGCCATTTCCGCGCCTTGGTCCCAGGTCAGTGAGCCGCGCAGGTGGGCCGGCAGGGTTGTCATGGTGGCGATGAGGGCGTCACGCACGTGTTCTGCGTCGTGGCCGTGGGGTAGGTGCAGCAGCATCGTGTAGCGGGTGCTGCGTTCGACTAGGGTGCCGATCGCGGATTTGTTGTGGGCGCCGATGATCAGGTCGCCTTCCCAGTGCCCGGGTACGGCGCGGTCTTCGATTTCGGCGGGCCGGTCGCTGATCATGATCATCGGGTCGATGAACCGTTGGGTGCGTTGCCCTTCTTTGCGGTGGGGTTTGCGGCGGGTGCGCCCGGTCCGCAACGCGGTCTGCACTTGTTTCTTCAACCCGCCGCGGGCCTGGAAGTAGAGGGCTTGGTAGATCGTTTCGTGGCTCACGCGCATGTCCTGGTCGTCGGGAAAGTCCAGCCGCAGCCGCTGCGCGATCTGTTCGGGAGACAGTCTGCGGGCCAAACCGTCCTCGACCTGGGCGCGCAGTGCCTGGTTGACGACCAGTTTGGCGTCTTTGGGCCGAGCCCGCCGCACCGTGGCCGCCTGATCGGCACCATACGGCAGGTAGTCGCCGCCGCTGCTGTTGCGCGCTATCTCGCGGTACACCGTCGACCGGTCTTTGCCCAGCGCCGCGGCGATCGAACGCATGGACTTGTTGGCCGCCAAACCGTCGGCGATCGCGAGCCGGTCCTGCAGGCTCAGAAACCGGCCCGGCCCCAGCGACGTAGGAATGTTCACCGCATCGTTGTAACCCGCCGGGCCAGTCTCACCCGCTTCGACTCGCCGGGCCCGCTGGGCTGCTTCACGACGCCAGTAGTAGCCCAAGTCCCGCTTGATCCCCACCTCCCCGGCCGCGCCGCGCGTAGTCCAGCCCTGCTCGGTCAACGCCAAGAACCGGGCCTTGACCTCCGCCGGGTAGGGGCAACTCGGTGCCGGTGGGGTGATGCCCTGCTCGACCAGCAACCGCCGCACGGTTTGACGGCCCATCTTCATACTCCGGGCCACCGCGCTCATCGACCCGAGTTCGGCAAACGCCGCCGCCACCTGCGCGGGCCGATCAGCGCTGGGCCGCGGCATGACCCCGCGCCCGGCCGCCCGCAAAATCGCATAGCAATACGTCCACGAATAACCGACCTCATCGGCCGCCTCATAGACCGTCATGCCCCCAGCAAGCAGCCCCACCAACCGGGCAGCAATCGCCGCCTGATGCTCCGTGAACGACATCGCTGCCACACCCTCTCATCCAAGAGTGTCGCAACGACCACGTGAACCAGCCGTTGTTGCGAGAACTTGTAGCTGTTGCGGCAATAGACTGCCTCATGCGCAAGCACACGTTCGGCGACGCCGAGCTGCGGGAGGTCATCACCACGTGGCCCGAGTTCGCCCTCCTGGACATCTCGTCCACCGGGATTCGGGAAACCGATCAGGAATGGGGACTGGGACACGTCGGCGTGTTCAAGAACGAGCCACTCGTCTCGTTCGGCTACGTGTATGACCTGACTGCGACCGCCCGCTTCCACAAGGTGCGGTTCGACTTCCCGGATCTGGGGCGACGCGGTTGGGCCGCGATCTTCGCGTTCGACAATCATCCCGACGAGAAGTCGACCGCTCGCTTCGCCGCCTGGGTGACCGACGACCACGAGGGCGATCTCGACGCGTGGATCGCGTTCCTGAACGCGCACATCAAAGGGCTGTTCCAGACATGAGCGAGCGCACCTACTTCACGGACTACGGAGCATTGGTGGCGCGCTTCGGCGATCCCGCCGGTGGCCGGGCAGCGCTGGAGGAGCTGGATGTCGCCGGCTTGGCGGCGCTGCGCGGCCAGGAGCGGGAGGAGGCTCTCGCAGTGTTGCACGAGCATCTGGCCGCTCTGGAGAACGACCCGCGGGTGGTGGACGCCCTCGTGGCGATGCAAGCACCCGACCTTGAGGCGCTGCTGCGCGTCGAGATGCATCGCAGGGACGAGACCGGAGTGGCTGCGGCACGGGCTGCGTGGGAGCAGACGAAAGACCCGGCAGCGGTCACCGCGCTCATCGAGACGCTAGTCAAAGCCCGCAAGGATTCGGCACGAGAATCCGCGGCGGTCGCGCTCGCCGACACCCGGAGTTCCGCTGCCGCGGAGTCACTGCTCGCAGCACTCGATTCCGACGACGATGCGGCGCGCAATGTGGTGATCACAGCACTTCTGCGGCTCGTCGGTCTGAGTGAACTGGAGCAGCTCGGGCGCTCGCCGGTGTCGCGACTAGGAGCGCTGATCCTCAACCCGCTGGGCGCCGTTCGCCAACCCGCCGTCGCTGAACTGCGCCGCATTGTTGCGGCGGTCCAAGCCGGGCAGTCTGCCGAGTCACTTGGCCTGGTGCCGGGCCCGGGACAGGAGTCCGCCGAGCTCGCACGCCTGCGCGAGAGCGTCCTCAGCGATCCGCGGCGTCCTGGCCCGTGGCGGAACACCCTCGATCTCGAGGCATTCGGGGCACTGCGCGGTGAGGAACGCGAGCGGGGGATGCAGTGGGCGTATTCACTTCTCGCCAAGGGTGACGTGCGTGCCGTCCGGGCCATCGCGGAACTCGATCTGCAAGCTGCTATCCCCGTGCTCCGCGAGGCGGCGCAACGGGGCAACCGCACCTTCGCCGAAGCTGCGCAGGCGGCACTCGCCCAGCTCAGCGAGCCGTCGTAGACACCTCGGCTACCAATCCCGACAACCGCTACAGATGCAACGGTAGTTGTTGTCGGGATGCGTAGCTGTTGTGCGAGATCAGCGAGCGAGGGCGCGCAGCACGTCCTCGGTGGCGTCCCAGCCCATGCACTTGTCGGTGACCGAACGGCCGTAGACGAGATCGTCGCTATCGGGTGACTGCGCACCCGGCTCGAGGAAGCTCTCCAGCATCACACCGCTGATCGGGGCGCCGCCGCGCACCATCTCGGCGATCTCGACCGCCACTTCGGCCTGGCGCACGTGGTCCTTGCCGGAATTGGCGTGCGATGCGTCGATCATCACCCGCTGCGGCAGACCGGCCTTGGCCAGTACGGCCACCGCGTCGGCGACCGACTCATCGTCGTAGTTCGGCCCACCCGTTCCGCCGCGCAGGATGACGTGGCAGTCGAGGTTGCCGGCGGTCTCGACGACGACGCCGTTGCCGAAGTCGTCGAGCCCGAAGAACACGTGCGGGGCCGCCGCGGCCTGCACGCCGTCGACGGCGACCTGGATGTTGCCGTCAGTGCCGTTCTTGAACCCGACCGGCATCGACAGGCCCGACGCGAGTTGACGGTGTACCTGCGACTCGGTGGTGCGGGCGCCGATCGCACCCCACGCCACGGCGTCGGCGATGTATTGCGGGCTGTTCGGCTCCAAGAACTCGCATCCGACGGGCAGGCCGAGATCGATGATGTCGAGCAGCAGGGAGCGCGCCGTCCGCAGGCCGCGCTCGACGTCGAAGCTGCCGTCCATACCCGGGTCGTTGATGAGGCCCTTCCACCCGACGGTGGTGCGCGGCTTCTCGAA
>DLKD01000135.1 GCA_002477755.1 Gordonia sp. UBA7599 | reverse complement strand
CGCGGCGCCGCCGACGTCGGTGCCCTGCCCAACCTACTGCCCGGTGGGCGTCCCGTCGCCGACGAGGCCGCGCGCGCCGAGATCGCCGCCGCCTGGGACGGTGCAGAACTCCCCGCCGAACCCGGCCGTGCCACCCCGGCCATCCTCGACGCGGTCATCGGCGGACGACTCGATGCACTCGTCGTCGGTGGTATCGAGGTCGAGGATCTCCCCGACGCGCAGCGCGCGCTCACCGCACTGGAGCGCGCGACCTTCGTCGTCAGCCTCGAGCAGCGCCCCAGCACCGTCACCGAGCACGCCGACGTCGTGTTCCCGGTGGCCGCGGTCGCCGAGAAGTCCGGCATCTTCGTCGACTGGGAGGGCCGACCGCGGTGGTTCACCCCGTCGGTCGACTCGGGCGGGAGGCTCTCGGATCACCGGGTCCTCGCTGCGATCGCCGCCGAGGCGGGTACCGCGCTGGGTTGCGACACCACCGACGAGATCCACGCGCAGCTGCAGGAGATGGGTGCGTGGACGGGCAAACGTGCCGATCTGCCCGGCGTGACGCGTCCAGCCCCGGTGGTGCCCAACACCGGTCACGCCCTGTTGGCGAGCTGGCGGCTGCTGCTCGACCGGGGCCGACTGCAGGACGGCGAGCCGAACCTCGCGGCCACTGCACACGCCGCGGTCGTCCGCTGCTCAGCCGCCACCGCCACACAAGCCGGTGCCGCCGACGGCGAGCCGCTGACGGTGACCGGCCCGACCGGCTCGGTGACGCTGCCACTGGTCGTCACGGATATGCCCGACGGCATCGTCTGGCTGCCGCTGAACTCCCCCGGTTCGCAGGTCTACACGCAGCTGGGCGCCCGCGCGGGCGACGTGGTCGCACTGGTCGGCGACGACGATCTCGGCACCGCCACCGAAGGGGGCCCGGCATGATCAACTTCCCGACCCTGGCCTCCTTCGGTCACGACACGTGGTGGATCGTCGTCGGCAAGGCCGTCGCGATCTTCCTGTTCCTGGTGCTGACCGTGCTCGTCGCGATCCTGGCCGAGCGCAAGATCATGGCCCGCATGCAGCGCCGCCTCGGTCCCAACCGCGTGGGCCCTCGCGGCGCACTGCAAAGCCTCGCCGACGGGGTAAAGCTGGCCCTCAAAGAAGGCCTGATCCCCGCCGGCGTCGACAAGCCGATCTACCTGCTCGCCCCGATCATTGCCGTCATCCCGGCGTTCACCGCCTTCGCGGTCATCCCGTTGGGTCCGTCGGTGTCGATCTTCGGCCACCACACGCCGCTGCAACTCACCGACTTGCCCGTCGCGGTGCTGTACATCCTCGCCATCACCTCGATCGGCGTGTACGGCATCGTGCTGGCCGGCTGGTCGTCGGGCAGCACCTACCCCCTGCTGGGCGGCCTGCGCTCCACCGCCCAGGTCATCTCCTACGAGATCGCGATGGGCCTGTGCTTCGCCGCGGTGTTCCTGCTCTCGGCGACCATGTCGACGTCGGAGATCATCGCCAGCCAACACCGGCACTGGTTCATCCTGCTGCTGTTGCCGTCGTTCATCATCTACGCGATCTCCATGGTCGGCGAGACCAACCGCGCACCCTTTGACCTGCCCGAGGCAGAGGGTGAATTGGTCGGCGGCTTCCACACCGAGTACTCGTCGTTGAAGTTCGCGATGTTCATGCTCGCCGAGTACGTCAACATGACGACGGTGGCGGCGCTGGCGACTACTCTGTTCCTCGGCGGCTGGATGGCGCCGTGGCCGTTGAGCCTGATACCCGGCGCGAACTCGGGGTGGGTGCCGGTGCTGTGGTTCACGGCCAAGGTGTGGGTCTTCATGTTCGTCTTCATCTGGCTGCGCACCACCCTGCCGCGCCTGCGCTACGACCAGTTCATGGGACTGGGCTGGCGGGTGCTGATCCCCTCGTCGCTCACCTGGGTGATGATCGTCGCGCTGATCCGGGCGCTGACCCTGAACTCCTCGGATACCACCCGCACCCTGGTCCTCATCGCGACCGGCGTGCTCACCGCCGTCGCGCTGATCGGCGGAATCGTCATCGCGATGCGGGCGCCCGCCGAGGCCACCGCGCCACCGACGGCCAAGCCCCTCGGTACCGCCTTCCCCGTGCCACCGCTGCCTTCGGGCGCCGGCACGCGCACGTCAGCCCGCACCCCGGAGGTGACCAATGCCTGACTTCGGCAAACCGATCGCCGGTTTCGGCGTGATGTTGGGCGGCATGTTCCGCGAGCCGATCACCCAGCAGTACCCGGAGGAGCCCGCTCCGATCGCACCGCGCTACCACGGCCGCCACCAACTCAACCGGTACGACGACGGGCTGGAGAAGTGCATCGGCTGCGAGTTGTGCGCATGGGCGTGCCCGGCGGACGCGATCTTCGTCGAAGGCGCGCCCAACTCCGACGACGAGCGCTATTCGCCCGGTGAGCGCTACGGACGCGTCTACCAGATCAACTACCTGCGCTGCATCGGGTGCGGGCTGTGTATCGAGGCCTGCCCGACGCGCGCGCTGACGATGACCAACGAGTTCGAACTCGCCGACGACAATCGCGCCGACCTCATTTACGAGAAGGACCGTCTGCTCGCACCACCCCCGCCCGGTGCCGAGCCGACGCCGCAGCAGAAACCGGCACGCGGCGTCGACTACTACCTCGGGCGCGCCGGACGCGCGGCGACGACGGCGGAGTCGGCGGCACAGTCGCAGGCCGCGGAGCCACCGCGATGATCGATGCGATGAATGCGACGAGCATCGAGTTCGTCGCAGAGTTGTCCCGTACCTCCACCGGCGAGTCGGTGCAGTTCTGGGTGCTGGGCGTGGTCGTGGTGCTCGGTGCGCTCGGCGTGGTGTGCTCCCCGAAAGCGGTGTACTCAGCGCTGTTCCTCGCGATGACGATGCTGATCCTCGCGGTGTTCTACATCGCGCAGGGCGCACTGTTCCTGGGGGTCGTGCAGATCGTCGTCTACACCGGCGCGGTGATGATGCTGTTCCTGTTCGTCATCATGCTGATCGGCGTCGACTCCGCCGATTCCCTGGTGGAGACGATCCGCGGGCAACGGATCGTCGCCGTCGGCCTGGGCCTCGGGTTCGGCGCCCTGCTGATCGCGGGCATCGCCCACGCCACGATCGCCGCGTTCGTCGGATTCGATCCCGGCACCGGCGGCAACGCGGCCATCGTCGAACTCGCCCAGTTGATCTTCGGCAAATACCTGTGGGCGTTCGAACTGACCGGCGCCCTGCTGATCACCGCGACGCTCGGTGCGATGGTGCTCGCCCACCGGCCGTCGTCGACCAAACGGCCGAGCCAGAGAGAACTGTCCATCGCCCGCTTCTCGCCCGACTCCCCGGTCCCGCCGACGCCGCTACCCGCCTCGGGCGTGTTCGCCCGCCACAACGCCGTCGACGTGCCCGCGCGCCTGCCCGACGGCTCACCGTCGGCGCTGTCGGTGAACCGCGCGCTCGGCGGTGGACTACACAACGACGCAGCCCGCGACACCGCGATCGACGACGGGGTCGATGTCACGATCGACGACGCGACGGAGGTGGACCGGTGAACCCCGCCAACTACCTCTACGTCGCCGCCCTGCTGTTCACGATCGGCGCGGCCGGAGTCCTGCTGCGGCGCAACGCGATCGTCGTGTTCATGTGCGTCGAACTGATGCTCAACGCCGCGAACCTGTCGTTCGTGACGTTCGCCCGCATGCACGGCACCCTCGACGGGCAGACCATCGCGTTCTTCACCATGGTGGTGGCCGCGGCCGAGGTCGTCGTCGGGCTGGCCATCATCATGACCATCTACCGGACCAGGCGCTCGGCGTCGGTCGACGACGCGAACCTCCTGGCGCGGTGAGGCGCTGATGGCAAACACGTCTGTGCAACTGCTGGGCCTGGTCCCCGCACTGCCCGCGGCCGGAGCGGCCATCACCCTGCTCGCCGGACGGCGCAGCGACCGCTGGGGGCACTTGCTGAGCACCGCGCTGGTCGGTGCGTCCTTCGTGCTCACCGTCGGACTGTGGTGGGCGATGCTGGGGCGTGATGCCGCGGACCGGCCGATCACCTCGATCCTGTATTCATGGATCCCGGTCGACAGCCTGCAGGTCGACGCCGCCCTGCACCTGGACCAGCTCTCGGTGTGCTTCGCCCTGCTGATCACCGGCGTCGGATTCTTGATCCACGTCTACTCGATCGGCTACATGGCCCACGACCCCGACCGTCGACGGTTCTTCTCCTACTTGAACCTGTTCGTCGCGGCAATGCTCGTGCTGGTGCTGGCCGACAACTATGTGCTGATGTACGCCGGCTGGGAGGGCGTGGGCTTGGCGTCGTACCTGCTCATCGGTTTCTGGCAGTACAAGAAGTCCGCGGCGACCGCGGCGAAGAAGGCGTTCGTCGTCAACCGCGTCGGCGACATGGGCTTTGTCATCGCGCTGATGATCATCTTCACCAACATCGGCTCCTTCCGCGTCTCCGACGTCCTGGCGGCATCATCGACGGCCGCGGAATCCACCCTGACCGCATTGGGCCTGATGCTGCTGCTGGCGGCGTGCGCGAAGTCCGCGCAGGTCCCGCTGCAGTCGTGGCTCGGCGACGCCATGGAGGGCCCGACGCCGGTGTCGGCGCTCATCCACGCCGCGACGATGGTCACCGCGGGCGTCTACCTCATCGTCCGGTCGGGCCCGGTCTTCGACCACGCTCCGACGGCCCAGACCGTCGTCGTCATCGTCGGCGCCGTGACGCTGCTGTTCGGCGCGATCATCGGCTGCGCGAAAGACGACATCAAGAAGGCGCTCGCCGCGTCGACGATGAGCCAGATCGGCTACATGGTGCTGGCCGCCGGACTCGGGCCCGCCGGCTACGTGTTCGCCATCGCGCACCTGCTGGCCCACGGGTTCTTCAAGGCGGGCCTGTTCCTCGGATCCGGTTCAGTCATGCACGCAATGAACGACGAGACCGACATGCGCCGCTACGGCGGTCTGCGCAAGGCGCTGCCCATCACGTTCGCGACGTTCGGGTTGGGCTACCTCGCGATCATCGGGATCCCGCCGCTCGCGGGGTTCTTCACCAAGGACCACATCATCGAGGCCGCGTTCGGCGCCGGCGGAATCCGCGGCCCGGTGCTGGGAATCGTGACTGTCATCGGCGCGGGCCTCACCGCGTTCTACATGACCCGCGTCATGCTGCTGACCTTCTTCGGTGAGCCCCGGTGGGAACCCAACTCTCATCCCCATGAAGCACCTCCGACGATGACGGTGCCGATGATCATCCTGGCCGTCGGATCCGTTGCCTCGGGCGCGCTGTTCATCGTCGGCGGCCGCTTGGCCCATTGGCTCTCCCCCCTCACCGGCGAGGCGCACCACGAGCTGCCGGTACCGGCGTGGCTGATCAGTCTCGGCGTCCTGCTGGTCGTCGTAGTCGGCATGGCCGTTGCGTGGCGCCGGTACCGCCACGAGGTGCCGCGGACCGCGCCGGAGGGTTCGCCCCTGACGCGTGCCGCCCGCGCCGACCTCTACGGCGACCGGTTCAACGAGCTCGCGCTGATGGTGCCCGGCCAGCAGCTGACCGCCGCGCTGCGCGTCGTCGAGGACCGCGGATTCGCCGGCGCGGAAGCCGGTGTCGCACACGGCGTCGGCGGCGGTTCGGCACTGCTGCGGCGAACACAGAACGGATATGTGCGCTCGTACGCGTTGTCCATCCTCTCCGGCGCCGTCGTCGTCGCCGCGATCACGCTGGCGGTGGCGCTATGACCTCGGTGCCCTGGTTGACCGTCCTGTGGCTCGCGCCCGCCGTCGGCGCGATCGCCGTCGCGCTGCTGCCGGCCGGGCCCGCCCGCGCGCGCCTGGCGCAGCAGATCGGCCTCGTGGTGTCAGTGGCGGTACTCGGCTGGTCCATCGCGATGGCCGTCACGTTCGACGCCCACACCGCGTCTCGCTTCGACCTCACCGAGTCACATAGTTGGATCCCGGCGATCGGGGCGCGCTACGAACTCGGTCTCGACGGCATCGGGCTGGTCCTGGTACTGCTGACCACGGCACTCCTGCCGCTGTTGTTGCTGGCGGGCTGGCGGCGCACCGGTGCGGACCCCGACGGCGACTCTGACGACGGCGGTGCCGACCCGTCGATCTACGTCGCGCTCACCCTGGCCGTACAGGCGATGGTGCTGCTGAGCTTCGTCGCCACCGACATCCTGCTCTTCTACATCGTGTTCGAGGCGATGCTCATCCCGATGTACTTCCTCATCGGCGGATGGGGTCAGCTCGACCCGGCAGTGCGCGCCCGCGCAGCCCTGAAGTTCTTGCTGTACAACCTCTTCGGCGGTCTCATCATGCTCGCCGGCGTCATCGGCCTGTACGTGCTGACGGCACGCGCGAAGATCGGTGTCGACGGTCATGGCAGCTTCGGACTCGTCGAGATCACCAAGGCGATCGCCGACGGGAAGATCGACGTCAGTGGCACGGCCGGTATCGCGATCTGCGGAGCGTTCCTCTTCGCGTTCGCCGTGAAGGCGCCGGTGTGGCCGCTACACGCGTGGTTGCCCGATGCCGCCGTCGCGGGCACGCCGTCGACCGGTGTGTTGATGATGGCGGTGATGGACAAGGTCGGCACGTTCG
>DLKD01000080.1 GCA_002477755.1 Gordonia sp. UBA7599 | reverse complement strand
GCATCGGCGTCGCCGCGGGCGACAGGGCCGGTCAGCGCGGAGGGCCCGAGGTCCAAGACGTTGCCCAGCGCGGCGGTCACCAGCGGGGCCAACATGTCCTGCGCGGAGCGCAGCGGTGCGGCGGTCCCGTCGGCATCGGCGCGCTCGATCACCGAGCGCAGCACGGTCGTCGCGTCGCTGATGAGGGCGACAAGGTGGTTGGCGCCATGGGCGAGGGCCGCGTGGTACAGGGTCCGGTCGGCCTCGTCGATCCGGACGGGCTGTCCGCCGATCTCGTAGACCAGCGACGCTCCGACGGTGTGACCGATCTCGTCGTCGGCGGTGATGGCAAAGCACGCCGAACGCATCCGCTCCGTGTCCTGCGCACCGCCGACGAAGGTCATGGCCGGGTGGATCGCCAGGCCGAGGGCGCCGCGGCTGGTCAGCGGCGCGAGGACCGCAGTGCCGTGCGCGCCGGCGACGTGCATGACGATCGTGCCCGGGCGTACCTGCCCGCCGTCGGCGAGTTCGGTGACGACGTCGGGCAGCACGTCGTCGGGGACAGCCAGGATGAGCAGTTCGCTGCGGGCGGCGACCTGCGCGGGATCGTTGAAGATTTCGGAGTCGGGCAGTCGCTTGGCGACGCGCTCGCGCGAGGCTGCGGATCGGGCGACGACAGCACCGACGACGTGTCCAACGGATTCGAGGGCCTGGCCGAGTGCGGTTCCGACGCGGCCGGCGGAGACGAGGCCCACGGCAAGGCGAGCGGGTGCCGACGGGTCGGCAACACCGTGCATCGGTGAATCAGTCACCGCGGATCCTCCAGAGTCGTTCCAGTCCCTCCACGAAGGCGGGTACCAGACGGTTACAGCAACGAGGATAGTGCGGTTGTGCCAGCGGCCGCTACGCGGTGTGACCGACCTATCACCCCGGCATCACCCGGGATCGTGCGTGACTCAGTCGCGACGGTGGTGCGTCTCGCCGCCGGATTGGCTGTTGCGCAGCTGGCTGAGCAGATCAGCCGCGGAAATCCCCGACTCGTGCTGGCCCTCGACGCGGCGGCGACCACCGGTTTCCGGGCCCGCGGGGGCCTCAGTGTTCTGCGCCGACGGGGTGACCCACGCGTCGGTCGGGTACTGCTCGACAGTCGCGTACTCGCCAGACTGCGCGGTGTAAGCCTGCTCGCCGTACGTCTGCTCGCCGTAAGCCTGCTCGCCGTACGCCTGCTCGCCATATGGCTGCGAGGTGTACTCGGTGTACCGGGCGGCCTCGGCCTCGGAGACCTCGACGGCCTCATCGGCGACGACGACGGTCGTCTCATTCGCGTACGCACCGGCCGAGTACGCCTGCGTCCCCGTCCACGACGGCGACTCGTCGACGGGAACAAACGACGGCGGGTCGGCGAACGGGTTGGAGTACGGTTCGTGATCGTCTTCGACGACGGGGATGATCTCGGTGAGGTCATTGCGACCGCCCTGCGGCACGTGCCGACCATCGGCAGCGGGAGGCGCGGTGGACGCGAAGTCCGACGCCGCGCGCAGACTGTCTTCGCCGCCGTAGCTCGGCGACACTGCGGCCGACAGTTCGCGCAGCTGCTCGTTGGCCAGGGCCACCCGCTCGTCGGGCAGCTCGTGGCCCATCATCTCTTCCAGCCTGGTGCGCAGCGCGTAGATCTGCGCCTGCAGTTCACGCAGGTCATTGCCGGCCTCGTCGGCGACTTCGCGTCGGATGTGCGCCTCGACGTCCATCTCGTACTGGCGGCGGGCGGAGATCTCGCGCTCGAGCTGCAGCTCATACACCAACCGCATGTCGCGGCTCTTGGCCTCGGCGACCTCGGCTTGGCGGCGGAAGCGGGTGACGCCGATGGCGCCGAGTACTGCCGCCCACAGTGCAGCGATGACTGCGACGGAGGCGCGGATGGAGAGCTGGTCGCTCCAGACCATCATGACGCTCGCGACCAGCGCCAGGACGATGAGCAAGCCCATGAGCCACTGGCCCGCGGCGCTCTGCGTCCCGGGCGTGCGGGTGTCACGCTTTCCGTTCGAACGACTCGTGGTGGTCGCCATGTCGTGAACTTACCTGCCTATCGTGAAAATCCGTCTCAACCTCACCGGAGCGTCACGCCAGGCGTTTTGCCCGTATGCGCACCGTCAGGCAGCGTCGGGATCGGCCACCTGGCCGTCTTCGGTGGGGTCGTCCGGTGTCTTACAGCACTGCTCGAGCCACAGAGCGGCGACGACGAGTGCAACTCCCCCTAGAGTTCCAATAATCGTACCCGGCTTGCTTGAATCCGCCTTGGTCACATCGTCGAGAGTGAACAGATACACACTGACCGCCCCCCACGCGCCGACGGCGACGGCACCGAGGATCGCGGATGCCTTAGCCAGCGCGACGAAGCGCGCGACGGTCACCGGATGCAGTTGTTCATGCGCCTGACCGACCTCGTTTTCGGCGACGCGGCGCTTGACGATGACGGCCGCGGCGGCCTCGGTTGCGGCGAGGACGAGCAATACGGCGCTGGTGTACCAGGCGATGACCGGGAAGTCGCGGAAGTTGTAGGCGGTGAACACCCAGGCCAGCACCGCGACTGCAGCGCCGAGCAGCACCAGGTCGCGCACCCGGGTCGGCCCGAGACGGCCATCGCGCTCGTCGGGTCCGGGGTTGGTGGTCATCGGCGGCCCCCCGATACCGGCAGGTCGACGCCCAGTTCGGTGATCTGCTCGCATTCGGCGGCATCAAGGCCCTCGATGAGGGCGGCGACCGATCTCGACGTGCCGTCGGGCAATTGCAACTGCGCATCGGCGTCGACGGCCAGCCACGGGATCAGCACGAATCCGCGTTCGTGCGCGCGCGGATGCGGCAGCATCAACTCCTCGGTGGCATGGGTGAGCGAGTGCCCGTCCTCGTCGTAGACGGCCACGACGTCGACGTCGAGAGTGCGCGGCCCCCACCGGATGTCGCGACGACGGTCCGCGGCGGCCTCCATCTCGGCGCCGCGGCGCAGCCACGAGAGCCCGTCGCGCTCGCCGACGACGATCAGGGCGATGTTGTAGAAGTCGTCTTGCTCGACACCGCCCCACGGCGGGGTGACGTAGACCGGTGATACGGCCAGCACCTCGTCGGAGACGGTGAATCCGTCGACGACGCTGGCGAGGTGCGCGAGTCGGTCGCCGAGGTTGGACCCCACCGACAGCACCGCGGTGGTGCGGGGCGCGCGAGTCGGCGTCGTGGCGCCTTCGCTCACTCGGCCCCCCGGTGCAGCATCGTCTTGCGGGAGCGGCGGGTGACGACGGCGACGTCGGCGAAGGCAACCGGGATGGGCGCCGACGGTTTGTGCACGGTCACCTCGACGGCGTGCAAGCGCTCATCGGCCATGACGGCTTCGGCGATGTCGGAGCCGAGCTTCTCGATCAGGTTGCATGGCTCACCGGCGACGATGCCGTGCACGAGCAGGGCGAGCGAGCCGTAGTCGAGGGTGTCGGTGAGGTCGTCGGAGTCGGCCGCGGTCATCAGGTCCAGCCACACGGTGACGTCGATGATGAAGTCCTGGCCGTCACGCCGCTCGTGCTCGAACACGCCGTGGTGCCCGCGGACGGTCAGTCCACGCAATTCGATCCGGTCAGCCATCGGTCCCTCTTCCCGTCGTAGTGGGTCCACCAGTCCACGCCGCTGCGACGGCGACGGCGTCGCGGCTGGCGGCGACGTCGTGGACCCGTACGCCCCACACCCCGGCGGCTGCGGCGAGTGCCGATACCGCGGCGGTCGCCGTCTCCCGACCCGACGGGGGACGGTCCTCCCCGTCGACGGCGAGCAGCGAGCCGAGGAACCGCTTGCGCGACGCCCCGACGAGCACGGGGAAACCCAGGCCGATCAGCGTCGGGAGGCCGCGCAGCAAGTCCCAGTTGTGTTCGGCGCTCTTCGCGAAGCCCAGTCCGGGATCGAGGATGAGACGGTCGGGGTCGACGCCGGCGGTGACTGCCGCATCGACCTGCGCGAGCAGTTCGCCGCTGACTTCGCCGACGACGTCGCGGTAGGCATCGGCCTGCCCGGGGCGGTGGGTGAAGTCCTCGGGCCCGTACGGCCCGTCGGCGCCGGGAGCACCGTCGGCGGGTGCGCCGGACCGGTTGCGGGCCCGCTCGGTCAGCGGCCGCCAATGCATGAGGATCCAGGGCAGACCAGCGTCGGCGACGACGCGGGCCATGTCGGCGTCGGCACGGCCGCCGGAGACGTCGTTGACGTAACTCGCGCCGGCTTCGATCGCCGCGGCGGCCACCCCGGCGCGCATGGTGTCTACGGAGACGGTCACGCCACCGGCGGCGAGCGCGGCGATGACGGGGACGACGCGGGCGGTCTCGACGGATTCGTCGACGCGGTGGGCACCGGGCCGGGTGGACTCCCCGCCGACGTCGACGATGTCGGCACCGTCGGCGACGAGGGTCTGCGCGTGGGTCACCGCGGCGTCGACGTCGAGGAACTTTCCGCCGTCGGAGAACGAGTCGGCGGTCACGTTGACCACACCCATGATCTTCACGCCGCCGGCCGTCTCCATCGGTGTCAACGCGCGATCAGCTGCAAGGCCTCGCTGCGCGACACCGCGTTGGTCTTGAAGATCCCGCGCACTGCCGACGTCGTGGTGCTGGACCCGGGTTTGCGGATGCCGCGCATCGCCATGCACAGGTGCTCGGCCTCGATGACGACGATGACGCCGCGCGGGTCGAGCTTGTTCATCACGGCGTCGGCGATCTGGCTGGTTAGCCGCTCCTGGACCTGTGGCCGCTTGGCGTACAGGTCGACGACGCGCGCGAGCTTGGACAGTCCGGTGACGCGCCCGGACTCGCCGGGGATGTAGCCGACATGCGCGACGCCGTGGAAGGCGACGAGGTGGTGCTCGCACGTCGAGTACAGCGGGATGTCTTTGACGAGGACCAGTTCGTCGTGGTTCTCGTCGAACGTCGTCTCGAGCACCTCGTCGGGGTCGGTGTAGAGCCCGGCAAACACCTCGTGGAAGGCGTTGGCGACGCGAGTCGGCGTGCGCCGCAGCCCTTCCCGGTCGGGGTCTTCGCCGATCGCGATCAGCAGTTCGCGCACGGCCGCCTCGGCGCGCGCCTGGTCGAACTCTCCGATGGTTGCGCCGTCCTCGGCGCCCTCGATGGTCTCAGCGCTCATCGGACTCGGGTGCCTGACCGTTGGGTGCCTGACCGTTGGGTGCCTGACCGTTGGGTTCCTGACCGTAGGACGTCTGGCCGTTGAGCTCTTGGCCGTTGGGCGCCTGGCCATACTGAGCCTGACCGTTGGGGCCCTGACCGTACTGTTGCTGACCATTCGGTGCCTGGCCGTACGGCGGGGTCAGCGGGACGCCCTGGGGATGGCCCGGGTTAGGCGGCTGCGGCGGCCAGCCGGGGGCCGACCAACCGGCGGGGGCGCCGTAGTCGGTCACGCCGGGAGCCGGTGCGTAGCCGGGATAAGACGGTGCGGGGTACCCGGCAGGCGGGTAACCGGCCGGCGGATAGCCCGCGGGTGGGTAACCGGCCGACGGGTAGCCGGTGGCCGACGCATAACCGGCTGGTTGCGGCTCGGGCTGCGGCACGGGTTCGGGTTCGGGCGGTGGCCACGGCTCACCGCGCTCGATCGCCAGCTCGCCCGGCGTCTTCACCGGCGGCTTGTCGCTGGGCGTGCGCCCACCGAAGTCATTGAAATCGGTGATGCGGTCGCGCTTGGTCACACCGTCGAAGATCTGCTCGAGGTCCTTACGGGTGAGCGTCTCCTTCTCCAGCAGCTCGCTGGCGAGCACGTCGAGGGTGTCGCGGTACTCGGCGAGGATGGCCCACGCCTCGTTGTGGGCGGCCTCGATGAGGCGGCGCACCTCCTCGTCGATCTGCGCGGCCACCTCGTCGGAGTAGCCCGACTCGCCGCCCATGGACCGGCCGAGGAACGGGTCGCCCTGCTCCTGCCCGTACCGCACGGCGCCGAGCTTGCTGCTCATGCCGTACTCGGTGACCATCGCGCGGGCGATCTTGGTGGCCTGGTCGATGTCGGAGGAGGCGCCGGTCGTCGGCTCGTGGAAGACGAGTTCCTCGGCGGCGCGCCCGCCCATCGCCATGACGAGGCGCGCGATCATCTCCGAGCGCGTCATCAGGTCCTTGTCCTGCTCCGGCACAGCCAGCGCGTGACCGCCGGTGCGTCCGCGCGCCAGGATCGTCACCTTGTAGATGGGGTCGAGGTCGGGCATCGCCCATGCGGCGAGGGTGTGGCCGCCCTCGTGGTAGGCGACGACCTTCTTCTCGTGCTCGCTGATGACACGGCTCTTGCGGCGGGGGCCGCCGATGACGCGGTCGACGGCCTCTTCCAGGGTGGCCGCGGTGATCATCGACTGGTTCTCACGCGCGGTGAGCAACGCCGCCTCGTTGATGACGTTGGCCAGGTCGGCGCCGGACATGCCGGGCGTGCGCTTGGCCAGACCGGCCAGGTCGACGTCGGCGGCCAACGGCTTGCCCTTGGCGTGCACCTTCAGGATGGCCTCGCGGCCACGCATGTCGGGGTTGCTGACCGGGATCTGGCGGTCGAAGCGGCCCGGACGCAGGAGCGCCGGGTCGAGGATGTCCGGGCGGTTGGTCGCGGCGATCAGGATGATGCCCGATCGGTCGCCGAAGCCGTCCATCTCGACGAGCAGCTGGTTCAGCGTCTGCT
>DLKD01000050.1:24255-24467 GCA_002477755.1 Gordonia sp. UBA7599 | reverse complement strand
TTGCCCTGGACCTCCAGGCGCTCGGCCTTCTTCTCCAGGTAGGTCGAGTAGTTGCCCTCGTAGGGGTGCAACTTGCCGCGGTCGACCTCACAGATCCACTGCGCGACGTGGTCGAGGAAGTAGCGGTCGTGGGTGACGGCGAGGACGGCGCCGGGGTAGTTGGCCAGGAACTGTTCGAGCCACAGCACCGACTCGGCGTCGAGGTGGTTGGT
>DLKD01000050.1:0-24126 GCA_002477755.1 Gordonia sp. UBA7599 | reverse complement strand
AGCAGCAGCAGGTCGGGCTTGCTCAGGAGCAGCTTGCACAGGGCGACACGGCGGCGCTCACCGCCGGAGAGGTGGGTGACCGGCGAGTCGCCGGGCGGGCAGCGCAGGGCGTCCATCGCCTGTTCGAGCTGGCTGTCGAGGTCCCAGGCGTCGGCGGCGTCGAGGGCCTCCTGCAGCTGCCCCATCTCCTCCATCAGCTCGTCGGAGTAGTCGGTGGCCATCAGTTCGGCAACCTCGTTGTAGCGCTTGAGCTTGACCATGATGTCGCCCATGCCCTCTTCGACGTTCTCCTTGACCGTCTTGTCCTCGCTCAGCGGCGGCTCCTGCAGCAGGATGCCGACAGTGGCTCCGGGGTCGAGGAAGGCCTCGCCGTTGGACGGCTGGTCGATCCCGGCCATGATCTTGAGGATCGACGACTTGCCCGCGCCGTTGGGGCCGACGACGCCGATCTTGGCGCCCGGGTAGAACGACATCGTGACGTTGTCGAGAATGACCTTGTCACCGTGCGCCTTTCGCACATTCTTCATGGTGTAGATGAATTCGGCCACGCCCTAAACCTCTTCTTCGACGAGAATCGCGCACGGCGATCGACTCCGCGCGCACAACAGCATCCCAGTGTAGAGGTCGGGCGCTGTGTGACATCCGAGACATCGCGCGACGGTTGGGAACAAGCTCTCTCCGCGGCCCGTTGAACCTGTCAGTGCGCCGACGAGCCCGTCGGCGCCAGCCATCGGAGGAGGATCGGCCATGCGTTTGCGACTGAAGGTCTGGCACCGCAAGCAGCGCTACGCGATCCGCCAGCAACCGGCGATGAACTCTGCCTACCGCGTCGCTGTCGGGGTCGTCGGCGGCCTGATGGTCCTCGCCGGCATGGTGATGATCCCCCTGCCGATCCCCGGCCCCGGCTGGGTGACGTTCTTCCTCGGCCTGGGCGTCCTGTCCACGGAATTCGCGTGGGCCCACCGCATCACGACGTTCATGCGGACCATGCTGCGCCGCGCCGGTCAGTTGACCACGCGGGCAACGGCCTACGTCGCCGATCACGTCATTACCCCTGTCCTGCTGTTCGTGGCCTCGTCGGTCTACGCGCCCCGCCCCGTCCCGGTCCGCGTCGCCGCCAGAATCTGACCCCCGTCGAGCTCGGGGCCAAGGTCCCGACTGTGGTCGAAGAGCCCCCCAAGTAACTGACATCGAGCGTTTTCACAATTAGGCTGACGCGGTGTCCACCCCGACCACGCATCCCGACTGTGCCGACCAGCGCCGCCGCGTCCCGATGCCGCTGGTCTACCGCTACCTCGGTGACAAGCGGTTCGCCTACGCCCTCCCCCGCGCGCTCACGTTGCAGATCCTGCAACCGGGCAACGCCGCCAGCCTGGTGCAGCACGTCCACGGCGGCGTGTGGGCGCACAAGAGCCGGGCGATCGGGCAGATGGTCTACATCGCCTACAGCAACCGTGACCTGACCTCGGTGATGCGCACCGCCCACGCCCACGTCAAGGGCACCGACAGCACCGGACACCGCTACCACTCGCTCAACCCGGAGCTCTTCTACTTCCAGCACGCGACCTACGTCGACACGCTGTTCGCGTCCATCGACATCTTCCACGGTGGCCTCTCACGCGACGAGAAGGAACAGCTGTACCGCGAATGCTGCCTGTGGTACGCGAAGTACGACATTTCCGACCGCGCCCAGCCGGCGACGTACGGCGAGTTCACCGAGTACTTCGACGACTACTGCGCCACGCAGCTCACCCGGACCCCCGACGCCGATTCGTTGCGCCACGAGGCCCTGCACCCGCCCACCTGGTACCCGCGCAAGGTTCCGGCAGCAGCCATCCGCGCCATGCTCAATCCGCGCGCGGCGCAGCTGCTCGACGTCGACGTCAGCGTCGCCGACCGGGCTGCACTACGCGCGTTCGCGACGACGACGAACCTTCGGTTGGCCATGCTGCCCCAAAAGTTCCGACTCATCCCTTCAGCGCGGCACGATCCCGACGACTGAGGGTGCCTCGACCAAGCTGCCAACGTCAGACAGCTGTGTGATCAGCGAGTTGGGCAATCGCCGCTTCAATGTCTTCGGCGAGGTCAGCATCGACGACGAGACGACGTGCTTCGGCGATCAATTCCGGTTCAACGGTCTTCCCGTTCTCTACCGCGTATTCGAGACCATCCAGGACTGCCAGATCGTATTCGCGCACTTTGAAAGTCGACTCCGAAAAGATCCACCCACGATCCACAAACGTCCGCGCCAGCTCTTCGATCGTCATCGCCGCCATGGCCCCCACCGTACCCGCTGTCTCGCCTGACCTGCAGCGATGCGACCGACGTCCTCAACGGCCGGGTACGCGGTCCGCAACGGTTGCCTCTTGCGGTCCATCACCCTAACCTCAACCGGAACACAGTCGACGATCCGGCGAAAATAGTGTTGGCTGCCGCGAAGCTCGATTGAGAACGGGCATGCCAGCGCCAAGTCGAGGGCTTGCATCACGTCGCGTTCGGTCCATCTCGGCTTGAGCTTCCGAAAGTCGTCGAGGTGATTCCCTGCCGATCGTCGACCCGGACCGTCGCCGTACAAGATGTGCACGGCACGACTTCTGGGATCAGGCCGGTCGGCAGGCACAAACCTCAAAGCGCGGCCGCCGTCCAGGACGTCGGGATAGGTAGAAGGAACGGCGTCGGCCGGTACGCGCCACGACGTGTCACGCCGTAGCGATTCGATGATCGCCGCACGCTCCGGCCCAAGCCAGTAGTCGTGATCTCGCGCCCCGACCGACTCATCCGACTGCGCGCTCAGAACGTCGGCGACAACTCGTCGTCGCGCGGAGCGATGCCGTTGATCTCATCGTCGACGTCGGTGATGATGACAGCCGGAACCACGCCGTCCCCGCCGCCGCCCTCGATCGCCGGCGTCGATTCAGCCTCCACCTCCGCGGGCGACTCGGCGGACGCAGGCGTAGCCGGAAAGCCGACTGTCCGGGCGATGCAGCGGGCCAGGTCGAGGCCGACCGAGGTCGCCGTCATCTCCAGCGAAGTGCGCATCTGACCGTCGGCACCCACGTACTCGGAGGTGTGCACGTGGCCGGTGACGATGATCGGGCGCCCCTTCTCCACCGATGCCGCCACCCCCATGGCGAGTTTCCGCCAGCACGACACCGTCAGGTACAGCGTCTTGTCGTTGGCCCAGTCGCCGGTCTCCGAGTCACGGCGGCGTGAATTGCTCGCCATCCGGAACGAGGTGACATCTCCCGCCGATGTCGGACGCATCACCGGCTCGGTGATGCAGTTTCCAACGACGGTCATTGCTGTTTCAAACATGGTGGCCCCCCAGCCGTGAAATTGATTGGTCCGTCCACACTTGCCCATCGCATCCGCCGGGCGCTACCCCCTCAGCGGCCATCTGTGGATAACTCGACCCCTGTGGAAAACTCCCGTCGTCCGGGACAAATCCGGCGCCCATCCGCCAGCCATGGCATCGTCATTGGGGCAACCCCCGCCCGAAAGGACCCGCCGTGCTCAGCGCGATCGGTGCAATCGTTCCTCCGGCCCTCGCCATCGCGTTGAGCCCCTTCCCGATCGTGGCGATCATCCTGCTGCTCCTATCGCCGAAACCCAGAGAGTCTGGAGCCGCCTTCTGCTTGGGCTGGATAGTCGGCCTGCTGGTACCGCTCGTGATCGCGATGGCCATCGCCGAGGCCGCTGACATCGGTGGGCCGGAATCCTCGCCGAGCCGGGGTGCCGCCATCGTCCGGATCGTGATCGGGATCGCCCTCATCCTGCTGGGAGTTCGGCGGTGGCTGCAGCGACCCAAACACGGCGAGTCAGCCGAAGAACCCAAATGGCTCGCGCACGTCGACGCGCTCACCCCCGTGAAAGCGTTGGGCCTGGGCCTTCTCCTGTCCGCGGTCAACCCGAAAGAGCTGCTGGTCACCATTGCCGCGGCCCTCGCACTGGCCAAAACAGAGCTCAGCGCCACCGCGCTTATCGTCCCGTCTGCGGTCTTCGTCATCGTCGCGAGCCTGCCGGTGATCGCACCACTGGTGGCCTACATGCTGGTGTCCGACCGCATCGATCCACCACTGGCAAAGGCCAAGAAATGGCTGATCGCCAACGACTCGGTGATCATGGCGGTCGTCTTGTGGCTGATCGGCGCAGCCGTGCTCGCGAAGGGGCTGCACGCCTTCTGATGCGACCGCCCTACCGACCGCCCTTGTTGAGCGTTGCGAGCATCTCGTTGTACTCGCGCAGCTGCGCGTCGTCGTCGCGCTCGGCGTTGCGGTCGTAGCGCCGTGCCTCCTTGACGTCCTCGCGCCGCCATTGGAACAGCAGCGCGACCATCACGAGGACCAGCGGGATCTCGCCGGCCGCCCACGCGATCCCCCCGCCGACACGCTGATCCGCGGCGAGGTCGGTGTTCCACGGCAGCATGAGCCCGCGGTAGTACGTCTCGGCGATGATCCCCGACGTCATCATCAGTGCTACCCCGAAGAACGCATGCAGCGGCAGCGTGCCCCACACGACGCCGAGCTTGCCCAGCGGCGACAGCCGGTACGGCGCATGGTCGACGCCGATGACGGTCCAATAGAACAGATAGCCCGCCAGCAGGAAATGGAAGTTCATCAGCAGGTGGGCGCCGTGGTACTTGACGACGGTGCCGAAGAGACCGCCGAGGTACAGCACATAGAAGCTGCCGACGAACATGACGATGGCGACCGCAGGGAATCCGAGGGCGCGGGCCACCGGGCTGTTCACGCCGTACTGCACCCACTCGCGCGGTCCCGGCGGGTTGTCGCGCCCGGCGACCGGCAATGCCCGAAGCGCCAGCGTGATCGGCCCGCCGAGCACCAGCAGCACCGGCACCAGCATCGAGAGCATCATGTGGTTGATCATGTGGATGGAGAACATCGCCGGCGCATAGCGTCCGAGCCCCGACGAGGTCGCGACCAGCAGCGCGGCACACCCCAGCACCCACGACACCGTCCGGCCGACCGGCCATGCGTCGCCGCGCTTGTGCAGCCGCCACACCCCGCGCAGGTAGACGACACACGCGACGATGGCCGCCGTGCCGAAGATCAGGTCGAAGCGCCAATCGAATGCGAGGCGGGCCAGCGTCGGCGGGCCGTCAAGGCGATATCCGAGCGCCTCCTCCATCGGCGTGATATCGGTCGGGCTGCTCCCCGGCGGCGGTGGAGTGTGCGACAGCGCCACCGCGATCCCGTAGGTGATCGCGAAGACGAGCAACTCGACGAGCCCGAAGCGCACGAACAACGACCGCGGCGGATCATCGTCGTCGGCGATCTGGGCGACGGTGCGCCGCCGGTGCAACGCGCCCAGCACGCCCAACACGACCAACGCGACGACCTTGGCGACGACGATGAGGCCGTAGGTGCTGGTGAACAGATCGGCGACGGGCACGCGCACGGCCGCGTTGATCACCCCGGACACGCCGACGACGAGGATCAGCCAGAACGCCGTCCGGGAGAAACGGCGCACCGCCAGCGCGCGCCACCGCCCGCCCGCGAGCGCGTAGACGACGACGGCGAACAGTCCGCCGAACCACGCCACCGCGGCGACGATGTGCAAGATCAGGCTGTTGGCCGCGATGTCGTGTGAGCCGCCGGCCGCGGAATGACCGGCCAGTGCCAGCGGCATCAGCGAGAGCACACCGAATAGCATCGCGCCGAACACATAGCCCCAGTGCATGCTGAACCGCGCGAACAGCATCGCCACGAGCGCGAACACGGCGGTCACCGTCCAGGTACGCGCGTCGGAGACCGTCGAATAGGCGGTGAAGAAGTCCCCCGAGGTCAGCAGTTCACGGACCGGCTTGCCGACCAGGTTGGATACCGAGAGCACGATCATCGCGACCGAGCACACGACCCACACGCCGAAGAACGTCGCCGCCCACCGCAATGCGCGATAGCCGCCGATGTCGAGCAGGCCGTCGGTCTGCGGCGGCACGAAGAACGCCGCGAACAGCACCGACCCGACCGCCAGCGCCACCACGATGTACCCGACCGCGGTGACGGCCGGTCCGCCAAAGGTGGTGATGTCGCCGGGGTCGCGCAGGCCCAGCAGTGCACGGGCGGTCGGCGCCGACGGTGCGAACACCGCGACGGCGACACCGGCGGCGACGACGCCGAGGATCGTCGCGAGTGCACGGACGACCGGGCTGCGGTCGTCCATCTCGTCGTGGGCCGTCATGCCCTCAGCCTAGTGAGCGCCGGAACCATCACCTCTGCCGGATATACTCGCCACGGCCCTCGTGCCGTCAGCCTCCGTAGCTCAGTTGGATAGAGCAGCCGACTTCTAATCGGCAGGCCGCAGGTTCGAGTCCTGCCGGGGGCGCCGTGACATCCTTGCCGGCCTCGGGCCGGTGCACAGCCGCCTCGACCTACCGACACAGCCCGGCATGGTCGATACTGGAGTACGTGGCCCACATCACCGTTCGACGACGTGTGACGCGCGTGCGGGTCGGGCACCTCCCCGCCGAGCGTGCCGACTTCGTCGCCGCCGAGGAACCGCTGGAGATCCGCGTCGACGGCCGACCGCTGACCGTCACGATGCGCACCCCCGGCCACGACGTCGAGCTCGCCGCCGGGTTCCTCGTCTCCGAAGGCGTGGTCCATGACGCCGCCGACATCCGCACGGCCCGCCACTGCCCCGGCTCTGACGGACCTGACTCCGGCAATGTGGTCGATGTCTTCCTCGCCGATCACGTCGCACCCCCGAGCCCCGGAATCGAGCGCAATTTCACCACGACCAGCTCGTGCGGGGTGTGCGGCAAGACCAGCATCGACGCGGTGGCCACCGAGTCGCACTTCGGCGTCGACGACGATCCGCTGCGCCTGTCCCCGGAGGCTCTGGCGGGTTTCCCCGATGTCCTGCGCTCGGCGCAGACCGCGTTCGACCGCACCGGCGGGCTGCACGCCGCCGCGCTCTTCGACGGCGAGACCGGCGCGATGCTGGTGATCCGCGAGGACATCGGCCGCCACAACGCCGTCGACAAGGTCGTCGGCTGGGCCGTACTGAACGGCCGCCTCCCTCTCCACGGCGCCGTGCTCCTCGTATCGGGACGCGCCGGTTTCGAACTCGCCCAGAAAGCCGTCATGGCCGGGATCCCACTGCTCGCGGCGGTATCGGCCCCCTCGTCGCTGGCCGTCGAATTGGCCGAGGCCGCCGGGCTCACCCTCGTCGGCTTCCTGCGCGGCGATTCCATGGTCGCCTACAGCCGACCCGACCGGCTCGAGACCGTCGACAGTATCGTCGCCGCACCCGGGGACGACCCGCGCGATCTGGTTGCGGAGCGTCCGAGGCGGCCGTGATGCGTCTCACTCCCGCGCAAGCAGCGTAACGATGCAGGTCAGAGCCACCCTCACAGCGTCGTCTACGCCGTTGTGAGAACCAGTTGACGACCGCGTTACACCGGGCCGACCACCGTGAAACGCGGTATCGCGACCATGGTTGCCATGAGCGCGCCCGCCCTGCCGTCGACCGTGGACACCGTCTGCGGTTATTGCGGCGTTGGTTGCGGCCTCACCCTGAGCCTCAAGGACGGCGACCCCGACACCGTCGCAAGCACCAAGGGCAACCCCAAGCACCCGGCCAATTTCGGTCGCCTGTGCACCAAGGGCAACACCACTGCGGACATGCTCAACGCACCCGGACGGCTCACCACTGCCCTGTGGCGCCCAACCCGCGACGAGGAGCAGCGCCCGATCGACGTCGACGACGCTATCGCCGAAGTCGCCAAGCACTTCGTTGAACTGCGGGAGCGCCACGGCGACGACGCCGTGGCGTTCTACGTGTCGGGACAGATGTCACTGGAGGCCCAGTACCTGTCGAACAAGCTGTGCAAGGGCTACTTCCGCACCAACCTCATCGAGTCCAACTCGCGCCTGTGCATGGCCAGTGCGGGCACCGGTTACAAGCAGTCCCTGGGTGCCGACGGCCCCCCCGGCAGCTACGAGGACCTCGACCATGCCGACGTGTTCCTGGTGACCGGCGCCAACATGGCCGACTGCCACCCGATCCTGTTCCTGCGGATGATGGACCGGGTCAAGGAGGGGGCCAAGCTCATCGTCGTCGACCCTCGTCGCACGGCAACCGCCGCCAAAGCCGACCTCTACCTGCCCGTGCGCCCGGGCACCGATATGGCGCTGCTCAACGGCCTGCTCAAGCTGATCGTCGACGCCGGACAGATCGACGAGGAGTTCATCGCCGAGCACACCAACGGCTGGGACGTGATGACCGACCACCTCGCCGACTACACCGCCGATCGCGTCGCGGCGATCACCGGCGTCGACGAGGCCGATCTGCGGCAGGCAGCGGAGTGGATCGGCGCCGCCCAGAACTGGGTGACGCTGTGGACGATGGGCCTCAACCAGTCCATCCACGGCACCTGGCACACCAACGCGATCTGCAACCTGCATCTGGCGACCGGCGCGATCTGCCGGACCGGCAGCGGCCCCTTCTCACTCACCGGCCAGCCCAACGCGATGGGCGGGCGCGAGATGGGCTATATGGGACCGGGCCTGCCCGGCCAACGAGCAGTGCTCGATCCCGCTCAGCGCGCCGAGGTCGAACAGATCTGGGGCGTACCGGAGGGCACCCTGCACACCAATCTCGGCGGCGGCACCGTCGACATGTTCGAGTCGCTGGCCGACGGCCGGATCAAAGCCGTGTGGGTGATCTGCACCAATCCGGTCGCGTCGATGGCCAACCGCACCAACGTGATCAGCGGTTTGGAAAATGCGGAGTTCGTCGTCGTGCAGGACGCGTTCAGCGGGGTCGAGACAGCGGAGTACGCCGACGTCGTCCTGCCCGCGTCGCTGTGGTCGGAGTCCGAGGGCGTGATGATCAACTCCGAGCGCAACCTCACCCTCACCGCCCCGCTGCTGCGCTCACCCGGCCAGGCGATGCCCGACTGGTTGCTGATCTGCAAGATCGCCCAGGCGATGGGATTCACCGAGGGGTTCGACTTCCCCGATGCGGCCGCCGTCTTCGACGAGATCACCCGCTTCCACAACCCACGCACCGGCTGGGACTTGCGCGGCGTCGACTACAAGCGCCTGCGCAACGGACCGGTCCAGTGGCCGGTCCCGCCCGGAGGCGACGACCGCAATCCGATCCGCTACCTCAACGACGGCATCAGCCAGACGCTGTTCACCGACGAGAACGGCCACACCCCGCGGCTGGCCTTCGCGACGCCGTCGCGGCGCGCCCAGTTCTTCGCCCGGCCCTACCTGCCGCCGGCCGAGCTCCCCGACGACGACTTCCCACTGACACTGACCACCGGGCGCCTCCCCCACCAGTGGCACACGATGACCAAGACCCGCAAGGTCGCCAAGCTCATGAAGCTCAACCCGTCGACGTTCATCGAGATCAACCCCGTCGACGCCGAGAACCTCGGCATC
Organism: Gordonia sp. UBA7599; assembly: GCA_002477755.1. Taxonomy (GTDB): domain Bacteria; phylum Actinomycetota; class Actinomycetes; order Mycobacteriales; family Mycobacteriaceae; genus Gordonia. Next base: position 14,713 of record DLKD01000050.1, on the reverse strand, counting down.
ACCGACGGTGATCGGGTCGAGATCGTCTCGCGCCGCGGCAAGGCCTTCGCGCCCGCCGTGGTCACAGACCGCATCACGGTCGGAACCTGCTTCGTCCCCATGCATTTCGCCGACGCCTCCGGTGCCGACCTGGCGATCAACGCCGTCACCAACGACGCCGTCGACCCCGACTCACTCCAACCGGAGTTCAAGGCCTGCGCGGTGGCACTGTCACCCGCACCGGTCGCCGACCAACCAGGAGACCCTGTGTCCACTGATTCCGTCGCCCTTCTCGCCTCCGCCTTCGGTGACCAAGCGCACGCCCCCGTCACCCTCGCCGAGTCCGAGCGCGCCTACCTCACCGGCCTACTCGCCGGGCTGCGGACCAGCCCGCCCGACGGAGATGTCCCGACGGTGCCGTCGCACGCACCGCTTTCGCCGTCATCGCGGGCCTGGATCGACGGCGTGCTGGCCGGGGTCTACTCGCGCGTTCCCCTGGCTGCGGGCACCGCGGTCACAGCAACCACGGGCGGAACCGGCAACGACACCCCCGTCGGCATCGGCGCGGGGCAGCGCACCGTGCGCGTCGTGTGGTCGTCGCAGACCGGCACAGTCGAGGATTACATCCCGACACTGACCGCAGCGCTGGGTGCGGCGGGGTTCACCGTCGACGAGGCCAGCGCTGATCAGGTCTCGGTCGAATCGCTGACCGGTAACGTGCTGTTCGTCGTCGCCTCCACCGGCGACGGTGATGCCCCGGATTCCGGTGTGGCGCTGTGGGATTCGTTGGCCAAGGTCGAGCCCGATGACGCGCTGTCGGACCTGCGGTATTCGGTGCTGGGGTTCGGCGACTCCTCCTACGCCGACTTCTGCGGGTTCGCCCGCAAGCTCGACGCCCGTCTCCACGACCTCGGCGCCACTCGTCTCAGCGACCGCGTTTCGTGCGAACCCGACTACGAGGACCATGCCGCGCAGTGGCAGACCAAGGCGTTGGCAGCACTGGCGGCCGTCGGCGACGGGCCCGGCGAGCCGACCACTGGTGCTGCCGCGGCGGGCGCCCCGGAACCGTCGGATGAGCCGGTGCCAGTCACGTACTCGCGGAAGAATCCGCTGTCCACCGAACTCATCGACAACACCCGGCTCACAGCCGAGGAGTCCGACAAGGAGGTCCGCCGGTTCGCGTTCGCCCTGCCCGAGGGGACGTTGACCTACAACGCCGGCGATGCGCTGGGCGTGTGGCCGACCAACCGACCCGCGCTGGTCGAGGAATGGCTGGCGCGCACCGGACTCGACGCCGACGAACAGATCACCGTCAAAGGTGAGGCGCGCCCCCTCGTCGACGCCCTCACCGACCACTTCGACATCACCCGGATCACCCCGGACCTGCTGCGCTGGCTGCACCGCCACCATCCCGACCAGGGATTCGACAATCTGGCCGGCCACCCCGCGGACCTGCGTGCGTGGTCGTGGGGCCGCCAGGCGATCGACATCATCACCGAGTTCCCGGTGACCGGATCGGTGCAGGACTGGCTTGCGGTGCTCAAACCACTGGCGCCGCGGCTGTACTCGATCTCATCGTCGCCCCTGGTCGATCCGGGGCGAGTGGAAGTCACCGTGTCAGCGGTGCGGTTCCAGACGCAAGCGCAGCGCCACGGCGTCTGCTCGACCTTCCTCGCCGACGCGCAGCCCGGCGCGCCGATGCGGATCTTCATCGCACCCAATGCCCGGTTCGGACCGCCGGCCGACGGCACCGCACCAATGATCATGATCGGTCCCGGCACCGGCGTCGCCCCGTTCCGCGGCTTCCTCCATGACCGGTCACGCACCGGCGCGACCGGCGAGAACTGGCTGTTCTTCGGGGACCGCCACGAGGCAACCGATTTCCTCTACCGCGACGAGCTCACCGAGATGAACGAGTCCGGTGTGCTCACGCAGCTCGACCTCGCCTTCTCGCGCGACCAGGAGGAGAAGGTCTACGTCCAGGACCGGATGCGCGCCCACGCCGCCGAGATCTGGGCTTGGATCCACCGCGGTGCCCACGTCTATGTGTGCGGCGATGCCGAGAAGATGGCCGTCGACGTCGACGATGCGTTGCGCGAGATCGTCGCCGAGCAGGGCCGGATGTCGCCGCACATGGCGGAGTCATACCTGGCCGCGCTCGCCGCAGACGAGCGCTACGTCCGCGACGTCTATTAGTCACCGCCTCGTCCGGGTTCGGCCCCGCTCGCTACCACTCCCGGCGCCGCCGCGGCCTCGCTTGTACGGTGACACCGTGGACTTCGACGCCGTCATCCTCGCCGGCGGTCGGGCGCGACGCCTGGCCGGGGCCGACAAACCGTCGAGCCTGATCGGTGGGCGGCGCCTCATCGACATCGCACTGGCGGCGGTGGCGGGCGCGCAGCGGATAGTCGTCGTCGGCCCGGATCGCGACCTACCCGCACAGGTCATCACGGCCCGCGAGGATCCGCCGTTCGCCGGTCCGGTCGCGGCCGTCGACGCCGGACTCGCCGCGCTGGGAACCCTCCCCGACGGCCGCGAGATAGCGGTCCTTGCCGCCGATCTGCCGTTCGTCTCCGCCGAGCAGATCGGCGAGCTCGCAGCACGCCGACGCGCGGTGGACGCCCCGGTGGCACTGGCCGTCGACGAGGCCGGGCACACCCAGTACTTGCTCGGCGTGTGGCGCGCGGACGCACTGCGCGCTGCGTTGAGTACCGCGGACGCGTCCATGCGGTCACTGGTCCCCGCCGGTGTACTCACAGTCCCGCTGGCTGACACCGACGACATCGATACCGCCGAGGACCTCGCGTTGGCACGCCTGCGCACCACACCGCTGCAGCGCGTCGCCGATGCACTGGCACCGCTGCACTCGGTGGCATCACGCACCGTCGACGTCGACGACGCGCTGGGCGCCGTCTTGGCCGTCCCACTGGTGGCCGCCACCCCCTTCCCCGCCTTCGACACCGCGGCGATGGACGGCTACGCGGTGCGCGGCGCGGCGCCGTGGCAGATCGTCGGCGCACCGGTGCGCGCCGGGCATGCGGGCGATCCGTTGAATGTCACCGGGACCGCGGCGCTGATCGCGACAGGCGCCCCGCTACCGCCCGGCGCCGACCGCGTCATCCGCGTCGAGGAGACCACTGTGCTCGACGACGGGCTGATCACCGAGACGACCGTCGGACGCGACGACACCCGCCGACGGGGCGAGTCGTGGGCCGCCGGTGATGAACTCGCCGAGGCGGGGACGGTCGTGGACGCAGCCGTCATCGGCACCGCGAAGGCCGCCGGGGTAGCGCGACTCTCGGTGCGCGGCCCGCTGCGCGCCGTGGTCCACTCCTCCGGCGACGAGGTCGGCTCGACCGGATCGTCGGGGATCGTGGACACCGCCTCCCTGCCGGTGCGCGAAGTACTGGCTCGCCTCGGCGCGCAGGTGAGCCGCGGCGCCCATCTGCCCGACGCAACAGCGGCCCTGCGGACCGCCGTCGGGCCCGACCGCGCACCGGGCGAGGTGATCGTCGTCATCGGTGCGACCGGGCGCGGCAGCGCGGACCTGTTGCGCGCCGCACTACTCGACGTCGGCGCGACGGTCCTGCTCGACGGCATAGACGTGCGCCCGGGCGGTTCCCTGCTCATCGCGGCGCTACCCGACGGCGGTGTCTTGCTGGGTCTGGGTGGCAACCCGGTCGCCGCCCTCTGCGGTGCGGCGCTGTGCGCCCCAGTGATTCGCCGTTTGTTACTCCAGGCCCGCCCCGACGGGGTCGAACAGATCACAGTGACCAACGCCACCGAGCTGTCCCACCCACAGTTGTCGCGCATCGTCCCGGTCCGTTCCGACGGGGGCCGATGGGTCGGCAGCCCGGTCAAATCCACCGCTGACCTGCGGTCTCTCATCGGTGCGCACGCCTTGGCGCTACTCGCCCCAGCCGGGTACGACGGGGCTCTCCGCCTGCTTTAAACGCCTCACATCGCAACCGTGTCAGATGTGCGCTGTTGCGAACAGACGTGAAACTTAACCGCCAACGTCGCGCAACACCGCGTTTCTACCTTGGGATTCAACGTCGTCAAGGAGGAACCAGATGGCACCCCAGCCCACAGCACCCCAGACCGTAGTCGTCGTCGGCCACGGAATGGTGGGCCACCGTTTCGTCGAAGCGCTGCGCACCCGCGACACCGAGAACACCTGGCGCGTCATCGTGCTCGGCGAGGAGTCCGACGCCGCCTATGACCGCGTCGGCCTGTCCAGCTACGTCGGGACGTGGGAGCGCTCGTCGCTGGCCCTGACCGGCAACGACTACGCCGGTGACACCCAGGTGGAATTGCGCCTGGGCAACGCCGTCACCGCGATCGACCGCGACGCACGGACCGTCACCCTCGCCGACGGCGAGAGCGTCGCCTACGACGCCCTCGTCTTGGCGACCGGATCGTACGCCTTCGTACCGCCGGTCCCCGGCCATGACAGCGCCGGTTGCCACGTGTACCGCACGCTGGACGACCTTGACGACATCCGCGGCGACGCGCAGCGCGCCCTGGAGAAGGATCCCGGCGCCGTCGGCATCGTCGTCGGCGGCGGCCTGCTGGGCCTGGAGGCGGCCAACGCGCTGCGCCAGCTCGGCCTGCGCCCGCACGTCGTCGAGTACAACCCGCGACTCATGCCGCAACAGGTCGACGAGGCCGGTGGCGAACATCTTGCCCGCATGGTGGGCGAGCTCGGTATCGACGTGTCGCTGGGGGTCGGCACGTCGAACATCGAGGCGCTCGACGACGGTGTCCTCCGGGTCACGCTTGGCGAGGACACCGTCGTCGACGCCGCCCTGCTCGTCTTCGCCGCCGGCGTCCGGCCGCGCGACGAACTGGGCCGACTCGCCGAGTTGGAGCTCGCCGAGCGCGGCGGCATCCTGACCGACCTCGGCTGTGTGACGTCGGATCCCGCGATCTACGCGATCGGCGAGGTCGCGGCCATCGAAGGCGTCTGCTACGGCCTTGTCGGACCGGGCTATGCGACCGCCGAGGTGGTCGCCGACCGCCTGCTGGCAGGCGACGCGGAGTTCCCCGGGGCCGACCTGTCGACGAAGCTGAAGCTGCTCGGCGTCGACGTCGCCAGCTTCGGCGACGCGCACGGCCGCACCCCGGGCGCGCTCAACGTCGTCGTGTCCGACCCGATCAACGGCACCTACTCCAAGCTGGTCCTCTCCGACGACGCCTCGACCCTGCTGGGCGGCATCCTCGTCGGTGACGCCAGCTCCTACGGACTGCTGCGCCCCCTCGTCGGGCAGTCACTGCCCGGTGACCCGGTCAGCCTCATCTCGCCGGCCACCGACGGCGCCCCCGCGATCGGCGTGGGTGCACTCGGCGACGACGCACAGATCTGCTCCTGCAACGACGTCTCCAAGGGCACGTTGTGCTCGGCGATCGAGAACGGCGCCTGCACGGTGGCCGATCTGAAGAAGTGCACCGGCGCGGGCACCGCGTGTGGTTCCTGTGTGCCGCTGCTGTCGCAGGTGCTCGACGCCTCGGGCGTGGAGCTCAGCACGGCGCTGTGCGAGCACTTCGAGGCCTCACGCGCCGAGCTGTTCGAACTCGTCCAGGCCAGTGGCATCCGGACCTTCACGGGCCTGATTGCCCGCTTCGGCACCGGTACCGGCTGCGACATCTGCAAGCCGACCGTCGCGTCGATCCTGGCCTCGACCAGCTCCGACCACATCCTGTCGGGCGAACAGGCGTCGCTGCAGGACAGCAACGACCACTTCCTGGCCAACATCCAACGCAACGGCACCTACTCGGTGGTGCCGCGCGTGCCCGGCGGTGACATCACCCCCGAGCACCTGATCCTGATCGGCCAGATCGCCAAGGACTTCGGCCTCTACACGAAGATCACCGGTGGTCAACGCATCGACATGTTCGGTGCCACGGTCGACCAGTTGCCGGAGATCTGGCGGCGCCTCGTCGACGGCGGCATGGAATCCGGCCAGGCCTACGGCAAGTCGCTGCGCACCGTGAAGAGCTGCGTCGGGTCGGACTGGTGCCGCTACGGCCAGCAGGACTCGGTCCAGCTCGCTATCGACCTAGAGCTGCGCTACCGCGGGCTGCGCTCGCCCCACAAGATCAAGATGGGTGTCTCGGGCTGTGCCCGTGAGTGCGCTGAGGCCCGTGGCAAGGACGTCGGCGTGATCGCCACCGACAAGGGGTGGAACCTCTACGTCAGCGGCAACGGCGGTATGACCCCGCGCCACGCGCAGTTGCTGGCCGGCGACCTCGACACCGAGACGCTGATCCGCTATATCGACCGCTACCTCATGTACTACATCCGCACCGCCGAGCGCCTCGAGCGCACCGCGCCGTGGATGGAGCGCATCGAGGGTGGGCTCGACCACATCCGCGAGGTCGTCGTCGACGACAGCCTCGGCCTGGCCCACGATTTCGAGGAGGCGATGGCCCGCCACGTCGAGGGCTACTCGTGCGAGTGGAAGGGCGTCCTGGACGACCCGGACAAGCTGTCGCGCTTCGTGTCCTTCGTCAACGCCCCCGGCACCCCGGACCCGACGGTGAGCTTCGGCGAGAACAACGGCCGCAAGGTCCCCGTGCTGCTGGGCACCCCCGCGATGCCCGTCAGCCAGAAGTAGATCCGCAAAGCCAGGAAGTAACAGGAGAACAGCCCATGACTCTCAACTTCGACCTCCACCGCTGGACCCGCGATTGGACGGCGGCGTGCCCGCTCGAGCGGTTGATGCCGCTGCGCGGCGTGGCCGTCCTGCTGCCCGACAACGCGCAGGTGGCCCTGTTCCGACTCGCCGACGACAGCATCCGCGCCATCGGCAACATCGACCCGATCGGCCGAGCCGCAGTGATGTCGCGCGGCATCGTTGGCGACCGCCACGGCTTCCCGACCGTGCAGAGCCCGCTGAAGAAGCAGGCATTCAGCCTGATCGACGGGCGCTGCCTCGACGCCGAGGGCGTCAGCATCCCGGTGTACGCCACCCGCATCGGCCTCGACGGCACCGTCTTCGTCGCCAACTCGCCGGAGATCTCGTTCGGCTACCGTCCCGACGGTTTCGGGCGCAGGGTCGCGAGCGCGTCATGACCACGCTGCTCGTCGCCCACGGCACCCGCAACCCGCGCGGCGTCGCCATGATCGGCGACCTCGCGCACGCCATGTCACAGCGGCTGCGCGACGAGGTGCGCGTCGGCTTTGTCGACGTCCTGGGGCCCGATCCGGCAGAGGCGATCAGCGGTATCCGCGGTACCGATCCGGTCCGCGTCGTCCCCGCCTTCCTTGCCAGCGGCTACCACGTCCACTCCGACCTTCCCCGCTACCTGCACCAGACGCCGCGGCCCACGCTCCTGTCGGCGCCCCTGGGACCAGACGCCGCGCTGGCGGACGCGATGGTCGCCCGCCTGCTGGTGGCCGGCTGGCAGCCCGGCGACGAGGTCGTGATGGCAGCCGCCGGATCGCGCGACCTGCGGGCACAGGGCGACGTCGCAGCCATGGGGCGGTTGCTCTCGCAGCGCGTCGGCGCGCCGGTCCGCATCGGCTTCGTGATCCCCGCCGTCGACGGTTCGGGCTATCCCCCGGTCGCCGACGTCGTCGCGGCAGCGCGCGCCCAGTCGCGGCCGGGCAGCCGGGTTGCCGTGGCCGCCTACCTGTTGGCCGACGGTCTGTTCGCGCGACGCCTGCACGACGTAGGCGCCGATATCGTCGCCGCGCCGCTCGGGCTGCACCGGGGCGTCGTCGAGCTGGCGTGCCGTCGGGCGGAGTCCGCGGTTATGTCGCCGGATCCGCTGTCGCAGCCGGGATCGCATCGGAGCGTCGTACCCGCCAGGTGATGAGGGTCAGCGCGACCAGTGCCGACAATGCCGGCCACAGTGCGGGCATGCCGCCCATCGCCGAGTAGAGCGCACCGCCCAGCAGGGCCCCGCAGGCCAGCGCCGCCCAGATCAACGCCGGACGCACCCAATCCCACCGCGGGCCGCCGAGCAGCGCGTTGGCCACCTGGTGGCCGGCTTTCACGATTGACCCGGTCACGTACGTCACGGGCACCGAGACCTGTCCGTCGTGCACGAAGGTCGCGTTCAGCATTCCCATCGCGACGGCCGCGATCAGTACCGCGGGCACCGGGAGCCAGGGTTGGGTCGAGGCGACGGCCGCGATTCCGACGAGCGTCGAGGTCCCCACCAGCACGCTGACCCGGCCGTCGCGGTAGTGCGCCAACAGCCCGCCCGCGACAGTGCCCACGAAAAACAGTCCGATGAGCCCGAGCGCTTTGCCCGCACCCGCGATGTGCGAGGTCGTGGTCTCGGCCGCCATCCGCGTCGTGTTGCCGCTCATGAAGGACACGAAGAAGCCGCCCAGATCGAGGAAGCCGACGGCGTCGACGTAGCCGGCCGTGGCCGCCAATAGGCAGGCGAGAAGCAACTCACGCTGACTCTTCAGTGGCATGCGCCCGATTCTAAGGGTCAGTCGACGGCGAGTCGGTAGCCACGCTTGACGACGGTGACGATGAGTTCACGTGCGCCCAATGCCGAGCGCAGGCGGCCGATAGCCACCTCCACCGCATGGGCATCGGCCCCCGCTACGGGCAGCAGCCGCAGCAGCTGCTCCCGGGACACCACCTCGCCCGGGTTGGCGGCGAGCGCGTGCATCAGGGCCATCCCCGACGGGGACACATCGCGTACCTCCCCGTCGACGACGATCGAGTTGGCACGCACGCCGACGGAGTGCCCGGCAACGGCGAGATCGGGCCGCCGCGCGGGCAGATCGTCACCGATCAGCCTGGCCAGCGCGCCCAGCCGCATCCGCTCCGGGGCGACACTGGGCACGCCGACGTCGTCGAGCGGACGCGCGGTGACCGGCCCGACGCAATAGGGCACGACCGGGCCGCGCAGGGCCGCGATCAGGTTGTCGTAACTGCCGACCTCTTTGGCCCGCTCCAGCATGGCCGCGACCGCAGGGGCCGACGTGAACGCAGCAGCGTCGACGCGGACGGCTGCGATCTCGGCCAGCAACTGATCGAAGCGGTCCTGGTCGGCCGGACCGGTCCAGCGGTAGACGGGGACGCCGACGACATCGGCCCCGCGACGGTGCAGCTCGGCAAGGAAACCGGGGTTGGGATCCCAATCGTCGGTTGCGCCATGCAGCTGCACGGCCACACGCTGGCCCGACAGGTCCTCGGGCAAGTGGGCGAGAACTTCGACGCTCGACTCCGACTCCGGCGACCACTCCTCACGCAGTCCGGCGGCGCGCAGCGCGCCGGTGGCCTTCGGGCCCCGCGAGATGACCCGTGTCGTGGCGAGCTGGTCCATCAGGGCCGGGGTGAGGCCCCATTCCTCGGTGGCCTCCACCCAGCCGCGGAACCCGATGCCGGTGGTGGCGATCAGCAGATCCGGGGCGGTAGCGATCAGGTCGTCGGTGGCGGCTCGCAGGGCCACGTCGTCGGCGAGTGGGATGATCGCCATCGCCGGGGCGCTCAGCGTGTGAGCGCCCCGGCGTTGGAGGAGCATGGCGAACTCGTCTGCGCGACGGGCCGCGGTGATCGCAACGGTGAACCCGGTCAGGCCCTCGGACCTGGTGGTTGCGTTGGCGATCATTACCCCATTCTCTCAGAAACCTTCGCCGAAGCGGCGTTGGGCGACTCGGGCACGTCGGCGACGGCCGTCATGGGTGCCGCAGATCGCGGCATCCGGATGTACACCGCCCAGGTCGTGATGGCAGCGAGGACGTACACCACTCCGAACACCATGAACGCCGAGGTGGCAGCACCGGAGCTGAGGTAGGACTGCCGAAGGACCAGGTTGATCCCCACGCCGCCCAGGCCGCCGACGGCGCCGGCGATGCCGATGACCGCACCGGTCAGCTGGCGCGAGTAGTCGGCGCGCTCGGTCGCGGTGGCGAAGCCCTTGGACTGCGCGGCGGCGTCGAACACCGACGGGATCATCTTGTACACCGAGCCATTGCCCAGGCCCGACAGGATGAACAAGAGGATGAAGCCGACGATGTAGAGGGCCAGCGAACCCTCACTGAAAATGAGGATCGTCGAGGACGCCGTCATCCCGATGAACACGCCAAAGGTGACCTTGCTGCCGCCGATGCGGTCGGCGAGCTTACCCCCGTAGACCCGGCTGATCGAACCCAACAGAGGGCCGATGAAGGCGATCTGTGCGGCGTGCAGCGCCGCCTGTGGCGCCGTGTCCCCGTGGTCCTTGAAGTAGCCGACCAGCACTTGGCCGAAGGCGAACGAGTAGCCGATGAACGAGCCGAAGGTGGCGATGTAGAGCGCCGCGATGATCCACGTGTTGCGGTTGCCGCAGGCGCGGCCCATGGCCTTGACGTCGACGCCCAGTTCGAGGTTGTCCATCTTGAGGGCTGCGCCGATACCGGCGAGCACGAGCAGGCAGAGGTAGATCGCGCAGACCCAGTACGGCGCTACGTCGCCGAGCCAGGCCACCATCATGAGACCGATCAACTGGACCGCGGGCACGCCCAGGTTGCCACCGCCGGCGTTGAGGCCCAGCGCCCAGCCCTTGAGGCGTTGCGGGTAGAAGGCGTTGATGTTGGTCATCGACGACGCGAAGTTTCCGCCGCCGAAGCCGCAGAGCGCTGCGCACAGGAGGTACAGCCAGAGGGGCTGGCCGGGGTTGGCCAGGATCCAGATCGTCGCGCCCACCGGGATGCACAGCACGAAAGCGGAGAACACCGTCCAGTTGCGTCCACCGAAGCGGCTCGTCGCCATCGTGTAGGGGAAGCGCAGCAACGATCCCACGAGCGTTGCCGTCGCGCCGATCAGGAACTTGTCCCCCACCGACAGGCCGTAGACGTCGGCGGGCATGAACAGCACCATCACCGACCACAGCGACCACACCGAGAACCCGACGTGCTCGGCGGCCACCGACCAGATGAGGTTGCGCTTGGCGATGGCCGACCCGCCGTTGTCCCACTGGGCCACGTTCTCCGGGTCCCACTCCGCCAGGATCTGTTTGTCCGTGTACTCGCGTATCTCTTTCACGTTGCCTCCCACCACGTAGCTGTTTGGTTGGGGGCGACGCTATGGATTTGTTGTTGCGAACTGCGGCACCGGTAGTCACCGAAACGTAACTAGAACCTCACGCGCTGCGATTTCGCGTTGTGCGGTCCGGCCAGAGTCCCGGCACCCATCGACCGCGCAACCCGACGAGGATGACCACGCTCACCACGACCAGGCCCACCGACATCGCCACGGCGGACTGGTCGTCGCGCACTAATGCCAGGTAGATGGCCAATGGAAGGGTCTGCGTGACCCCTTCAACGTTGCCGGCGAAAGTCACCGTCGCACCGAATTCCCCCAGACACCGCGCGAAACACAACAGGGCTCCGGCACCGATTCCGGTGCGGATCATGGGCAAGGTCACATGCCAAAAGGTGGTGAGACGCCCGGCACCGAGGGTGTAGGCCACCTCCTCGGCCTCCACGTCGCGGGCGCGCAGCGCGGATTCGACGCTGATGACCAAGAACGGCATGGCGACGACGAGTTGGGCCATCACAACGGCGACGAAGGTGTAGGTCGGGGTCCATCCGAACCACGAGTCGAGCAACGATCCGATCGGCGCCCGCCGCCCGAACGCCGCCAGCAGGCCCGCACCGATGACGACCGGGGGCAGCACCATCGGGACCAGGACCGCCAGACGGACGGTCGCCCGGAGCCGATCCGAGGAGATGCCGCCGGCCAGCAGTGCGGCCAACGGGACGCCCAGCGCCGTCGCGATGAGGGTGGCCAGTGTCGCCGAGGCCAGCGACAGCCAGAGCGCCGACCGCGCCGACGGTGAGGTGAGCAATCCGACCATGCGGCCCCACGGCGCGGTGAGGACCAGGGCCAGCAGCGGCGTGAGGAGAACGAGGAGGCCGACAACGCCGACGGCGGTCAGAGCCGGTGACGGTCGGCCGGTCTGCCCGACCGACGAGCGTCTGTTGATCCGTCGTCGGCCCGGGGTCACGCGGGCCCGAATCCGGCTTCCTGGAAGATCCGCTGGCCTTCTGGCCCGGCCAGCAGATCGACGAACAACTGCCCCTGCTCGGTCAACGCCGAGGCCGGGTACTTGTTGACCGGGGCGTCAGGGATCGGGATCGTCTCCACCTTGTCGCCCGCCGATTTCGCGTCGGTGGCGTAGACCAGGGCGGCATCAGCCTCACCGGAGGTGACTGAACCGAGCGCTGCGCGCACGTCGACGGCCCGGCTGATCGGGTGCGGCGTACCGCCGATCGCGGCGATCGCCTTCTCCGCGGCCCGTCCGCAGGGGACTTCGCTCGCGCACACGACCGAGCGGTTGCCCGGGACGGTGAAGTAGCGCACGTCGGTCACCTTGCCGGGGTTGCCCTTCGGCACGACGATGACCAGACGGTTGGTGGCAACGACGTGGGGGTTCTTCGCCACCCCCGCGTCGACGGCCTTGGTCATCGTCGCCTCGTCGGCGGTCACCAGTACGTCGCCCTTAGCCCCCGACGTCAGCTTCTGTACGAGCGCCGAGGAGGCTCCGGTGTCGACCTGGACCTTCGCACCCGGGTTGTTGTGCTCGTAGGCGGCGACCATCGGCTTCAGGACGTCCACCAGCGACGCCGCCGCCAGCACGCGAATGGACCCGGGCGAGGAGTCGTCATTCGAGCAGCCGCTCAACGGCAACACGACCGTCATCGCAGCCACCGCCACCACCGCCAGCTTCTTCATCATTGCGCTCCTAGCCGCCGGCAAACGGGGGAAGCAGGTCGACGTCGGTGCCGATCGCCGCACCGTCTTCCCGGACCATATCGTCGCCGGTGAGGACCGACGACAGTCGTGCCAACTCTTCCACGTCGGGGCCGTGCCGGCGTCCGACTGCGTCGCGCAGACCGCCAACGGTCGCCTCGACGAGTTCGAGGGTCTCGCGTCGGCAGCCGGTGCGGTCGGCCAGCGCCGCGAAGTAGGTGACGGTGACCCGCGGTCGTGGCTCAGCCACCGATCGCCCCCATGCTGCGCTGCGGCGCGACCACCTCGTCGAGCCCGGCGTGCCCGGCACGTTTGCGCCAGGTCACCGCGCGCCACGCGTCGGCGATCTCGTCGTCGGAGCCTCCGGCGCGCACAATGCCGACGAGGTCGATCTCGTCGTCGGAGAACAGGCACGGCCGGACCGTGCCCTGCGGGGTGATGCGCGTCCGGTCGCAGGTCCCGCAGAACGAGCGGGTCATCGACGCGATCACCCCCAAGCGGTACGGCTGCGGCGGACCGTCGGGATCGTCGACGAGCCACAGCGCGGCCGGCGCGCTGGGATCGTCGCGGCCGATCGGGGTGAGCGTCATCGTCGTACCGAGTTCGTCGAGCAGGTCCTGGCAGGAGACCAGGGTCTCCGGGGTCCAGGTGCGCTCGGCGTCCAGCGGCATCGATTCGATGAACCGCAGGGCCAAGCCCCGGTCGCGGCACCACCGCAGGAGTTGCGCGGCCCGCGACAGCGTCTCCGGCAACAGGACCGCGTTGACCTTCACCGGGGTGAGTCCGGCAGCGAGCGCGGCATCGATGCCGGCGATGACGTCGGGCAACCGGTCGCGACGGGTCACCTGGGCGAACAGCTGCGCGTCGACGGTGTCGAGCGACACGTTGATCCGGCTCAGGCCGGCGTGCGCGAGGCCCTCCGCACGGCGGGCCAGGCCGATGCCGTTGGTGGTGAGTGCGATGGGCAAGCCCGGGTGGCGCGAGCGGATCGTCGCGACGATGAGTTCGAGATCACCTCGTACCAAGGGCTCGCCCCCGGTCAGGCGCACCTCCTCGATGCCCAGTTGCGACACCGCCACATCGACCAGCCGCGACACCTCAGCGACGCTGAGCAACTCCTCGCGCGGCATCAATGGCAACCCCTGCTCGGGCATGCAGTAGCGGCAGCGCAGCGTGCAGGCCTGCGACAGCGAGACGCGCAAGTCGCGGGCCCGCCGGCCCAACCCGTCCACCAGAAACGGCGACGGCGCGGGAAGCTCTGACGCGGTCACGCCCCTGAGGCTACCCGTGTCCCTAAGCTGATGGGGTGTCCCGTCGCCCTGTCCAGCAGCACCGCCAGGCCATCGCAGTGCTGCTGGCCGATATCGGCGGCCCCGAACGCATGCGCGTCAGCGAGGCCTTGGGCAGCGTATTGCTCGAACCGGCCCGCGCCGCGACCCCGCTTCCAGTATTCGACAACTCCCAGATGGACGGCTTCGCCGTGCGGGCCGCCGACGTCTCCCCCGGCGTAGCGCTGCCCGTCGTCGCGCGCATCTACGCCGGGTCACCGGCCGCTCCTCTCGCACCGGGGACCACCACGGCGATCATGACCGGCGCACCGATCCCGGCGGGTGCCAACGCAGTGATCCCCGTCGAGGAGTCCGACGAGCAGCCCGTTGCCGACGGGACGGTCGTCACGTTCACCACCGTGCCCCAGGTCGGCACGTTCGTCCGCCGTGCCGGTTCGGATGCGCAGGCCGGCGAACTGATCGTCGAAGCGGGTACCGCACTGGCACCGCACCACCTCGGCGCGCTCGCCGCGGCCGGGGTCACCGACGTCGTCGTGTACCGCCGACCTCGCGTCGCCGTCATCTCGACCGGGTCCGAACTCGTCGCACCGGGCCTGCCCTTGGCACCCGGACAGATCCACGAATCCAACTCGGTGGCGCTGGCCGCGCTGGTAAGCGCCAACGGCGGCGCGGTGATCAGTCAAGCGGTGGCCGGCGACGGCGACGGCGAGTTCGCCGCCCGCCTCGACGAGGCGGTCGCCG
>DLKD01000090.1 GCA_002477755.1 Gordonia sp. UBA7599 | reverse complement strand
ACCGTGCAGGTCATCCCGCACATCACCGACGAGATCAAGCGCCGGGTGCTGGACATGCGCGAGCCCGGCGACGACGGTGTGCGCCCCGACGTCGTCATCACCGAGATCGGCGGCACGGTCGGCGACATCGAGTCGCAGCCTTTCATCGAGGCGGCCCGTCAGATCCGTCACGACGTCGGTCGGGACAACGTGTTCTTCCTCCACGTCTCACTGGTGCCCTACCTGGCCCCATCGGGGGAGTTGAAGACCAAGCCGACACAGCACTCGGTGGCTGCGCTGCGCAACGTGGGCATCCAGCCCGACGCCCTCATCCTGCGCTGTGACCGCGACGTGCCCGAAGGCCTCAAGCAGAAGATCGCGCTCATGTGCGACGTCGACATCGAAGGTGTGATCTCCACTCCCGACGCGCGCAGCATCTACGACATCCCCAAGGTCCTCCACGCGGAGAGCCTGGACGCCTACGTCGTGCGCAAGCTGGGACTGCCGTTCCGCGACGTGGACTGGTCGGTGTGGGGCGAGTTGCTGCGCCGCGTGCACGAGCCGGAGGAGACGGTCCGGGTCGCACTGGTGGGCAAATACGTCGACCTCCCCGACGCCTACCTGTCGGTGACCGAGGCGATCCGGGCGGGCGGATTCGCGCACTGGGCGCGCACCGAGATCGTCTGGGTCCAGTCGGACCTGTGCGCCACCGACGCCGGTGCGCAGCACGAGCTTGGCGACGTCGACGCCATCCTGATCCCGGGTGGCTTCGGCATCCGTGGGATCGAAGGCAAGGTCGGAGCCATCCGCTATGCGCGCCGACGCGGCATCCCGCTACTAGGCCTGTGTTTGGGCCTGCAGTGCGTGGTGATCGAAGCGGCGCGCTCGGTTGGTTTCGACGACGCCAATTCCGCGGAGTTCGAGCCCGAGACGACCCACCCGGTGATCTCGGTGATGGCCGACCAGGAGCAGGCGGTGGCCGGCGAGGCGGACTTGGGCGGCACAATGCGGTTGGGCTCCTACCCGGCCGTCCTGGGCGAGGACACTCAGGTGGCCCGGGCCTATGGGACGACCGAGGTCAGCGAGCGCCACCGGCACCGATTCGAGGTCAACAACGCCTACCGCGACCAGATCGCCGAGTCGGGCCTGGTCTTCTCGGGCACCTCGCCCGACGGGCGCCTCGTCGAATTCGTCGAATACCCGCGCGAGGTGCACCCGTTCCTTGTCGCGACTCAGGCGCACCCGGAGTTGAAGTCGCGCCCGACTCGCCCGCACCCGTTGTTCCGCAGCCTCATCGAAGCTGCGTTGGAGTACAAGGCGGCCGAGCGCCTGCCTGTCGAGATCAGCCGCCACAACGCAGAACAGGGCGGCGACGCGGCGTCCGCGGTCGCCGAATAGCGCCGACCATGTCCGGCGACGAGCAGCACGAGTTCACAGTCACCGGCTCGACCGTGCGCTACGAGGGCGCGATCGTGGCGCTGCGCGTCGACGAGGTCGTGATGCCCGGTGGCCACACGGCCCGGCGCGAAGTCGTCGAGCATCGTGGGGCCGTGGCCGTCGTCGCCCTCGACGACCAGGATCGTGTCGCACTCATCGAGCAGTACCGGCAACCACTCGGTCGGCGCCTGTGGGAATTGCCGGCCGGTCTCCTCGACGCGGAGGGGGAGGAACCTGTCGACGCCGCTGAGCGGGAACTGGCCGAGGAAGTCGACCTCGCCGCCGACCGGTGGGAGGTCCTGCTGGACCTCGCCCTGTCACCGGGATTCACCGACGAGGCGCTGCGCGTGTACCTCGCCCGCGGGCTGCGCAGCCTGCCCGGTGCGCAGCGCGTCGACGAGGAGGCCGATCTGCGCTGGTCCTGGGTGCCGTTGGACACCGCGGTCGCGATGGCACTGTCCGGTGACATCGTCAACGCCACCGCGGTCGCGGGGGTCCTCGCTGCGGCCCGCGTCGTCGACGGTGCCGGATCGACACGGCCGGTGACGGCGCCCTGGGCCGACCGTCCGACGGCGTTCGACCGGCGCATGGCCGCACGGGGTGAGCAGGGCTGACCGGAGCGCCGCCCCCACTGGCCGACCAGGTGGACCGCTACCTCGACCACCTGGTGGTCGAGCGGGGCGTCGCCGCGAACACCGCCGCCTCCTACCGTCGCGACCTGCGTCGCTACCGGGACTACCTGATCGGTCGGGGCATCGGTGATCTCGCCGAGGTCGATGAATCCGACGTGCGCGAGTTCCTCGTTGATTTGCGCTCGCCGGGTACCGGCGAGCCGCCACCGGCACCGCTGTCGGAGAGTTCGATCGCCCGTACGCTCGTGGCGACCCGCGGACTGCACAAGTTCGCTGTCGCCGAGGGCATTGCGGGCGCCGATCCCGCCCGCGCGGTGCGTCCACCGAAACCTGCGCAACGCCTTCCGAAAGCGCTCTCGGTGGCTGACGTGGATGCGATTCTCGCCTGCACGGGCGGCGACGACCCGAGAGGCCTGCGCGACCGCGCGCTGCTCGAACTGCTGTACAGCTGCGGAGCGCGCATCTCCGAGGTGACCTCCCTCGACATCGACGACCTCGACCTGGCTCACCGCACCGTTCTGCTGCGCGGCAAGGGCGGCAAGCAGCGCCTCGTTCCCGTCGGCGGTCCGGCCGTCGACGCCGTCGACGCCTACCTGGTGCGGGCGCGGCCTTCGCTGGCGTCCGCGCGCAGCGGGGCGGCGGTGTTCCTCAACGCGCGCGGTGGCCGGTTGTCGCGGCAGAGCGCGTGGCAGATCCTGTCCGACGCGGCGCAGCGGGCGGGGATCACCGCCGCGGTCTCGCCGCACACCCTGCGCCACAGCTTCGCCACCCACCTGCTCGACGGTGGTGCCGACGTACGTGTCGTCCAAGAACTCCTCGGTCATGCCTCGGTCACGACCACGCAGGTCTACACGCTGGTCACGGTGTCCACGATGCGCGAGGTCTACGCCACGGCCCACCCGAGAGCCCGCTAGGGTGGAGGCGACTGTGCAGGGCCAGGTCACCGTGTCAGGAAGGGGTCATCGTCTGTGAGTACGCCGGAGTCCGACGACAAGTACCGGCTATCGGTCACCACTTCCGGCGCCGACGACGAGACTGACTCCCGGGCCGCGGTGTCGGCCGGCGAACTCGGCCCCACCGGCCGGCCGGTGCGCCCCGTCCCGGTACCCCGGCCACTGAGTTCGCACGGCCCGGCGAGGATCGTCGCGGTGTGCAACCAGAAGGGGGGCGTGGGCAAGACGACGTCGACGATCAACATCGGTGCGGCGCTGGCCGAGTTCGGTCGCCGTGTCCTACTCGTGGACCTCGACCCGCAGGGCGCTCTGTCAGCGGGTCTAGGTGTCGCCCACCACGAGCTCGAGCAGACCGTCCACAATCTTCTGGTGCCGCCGTTGGCGCCCATCGACGATGTGTTGCAGCGGACCCGGGTCGAGGGGATGGACCTGCTGCCGAGCAACATCGACTTGTCGGCGGCCGAGATCCAGCTGGTCAGCGAAGTGGGTCGGGAACAGGCCCTGCGCCGTGCCCTACACCCGGTCGTCGACCGCTACGACTACATCCTGATCGACTGCCAGCCGTCACTGGGCCTGCTCACCGTCAACGCCCTGGCCTGTGCCGACAGCGTGCTGATCCCGATGGAGTGCGAGTACTTCAGCCTGCGCGGCTTGGCCCTGCTCACCGACACCATCGAGAAGGTCCACGACCGGCTGAACCCGGACTTGGAGATCGGCGGGATCCTCGCGACGATGTTCGACCCGCGGACCGTGCACTCGCGCGACGTGATGGCGCGCGTCGTGGAAGTGTTCGGCGACGTCGTTTTCGACACCGCGATCAACCGCACGGTCCGGTTCCCGGAGACGTCGGTGGCCGGCGAGCCGATCATCTCCTGGGCGCCGAAGTCATCGGGCGCGCAGGCCTACCGCGACGTCGCCGCCGAGGTCATCGCGCGCGACGGCGAATCCCGATGAGTGTGCCGGTCGACGCGGCCGACACGACTTCCGACGAGAGTGCCGACAGCGGTTTCCGGGTCAGCCTGACCAACTTCGAAGGCCCCTTCGACCTGCTGCTCAACCTCATCAGCCAGCACCGGCTCGACGTCACCGAGGTGGCGCTGCACGAGGTGACCGACGACTTCATCGCCTACACCAAGACCATGGGCGAGGCGATGGACCTCGAGCAGACCACCGAGTTCCTCGTCGTCGCAGCCACCCTGCTCGACTTGAAGGCCGCGCGGCTATTGCCGTCGGGTGAGGTCGACGATCTCGAAGACCTGGCGCTGCTGGAGGCCCGCGACCTGCTGTTCGCGCGGCTGCTGCAGTACCGCGCCTACAAGCAGGCGGCCGCGCTGTTCGCCGAGCTCGAGGCATCCGCCTTGCAGCGCTATCCGCGTGCGGTCAGCCTCGAAGACCACTTCGCGCAATTGCTACCCGAGGTGACGCTGGGCGTCGACCCGATGGGCTTCGCCGAGGTCGCCGCAGCGGCACTGACGCCCAAACCGACTCCCACGGTCGGCCTGGACCACCTCCACATCCCGAAGGTGTCGGTTCCAGAGCAGGCCAAGCGGCTGTCGGCGCTGCTGCGCGACGCGCCGAACGGTCGCCTGACGTTCGGCGAACTCGTCGCAGAATGTGAGAACGGTCTGGAGGTCGTCGCGCGATTCCTGGGTCTGTTGGAGCTGTACCGGGAGCGGGCCGTCGGCTTCGAACAGGAGGAGGCGCTGGGCGTGCTCACGGTTTCGTGGACCGGCGACCGCGACCCCGACGAGCTGAACATGGAACGAGTGGAGGATTACGGATGACCGAGGAGTCGGCCCAGACCACGCTGGAGTCCGAGGACGCGATCCACCTCGACGACGCCGGGCTGCGCGCTGCGCTGGAAGCCGTGCTGCTCGTCATCGACACGCCGGTATCGGTGGAGGAATTGGCGACGGCTACCGAGCAGGACCGGCTGCGCGTCAAGGACATGCTGACGGCGATGTCGGCGGAGCTCACCGCAGCCGGCAGCGGCATCGACCTGCGGTACACCGCCGACGGATGGCGCTTCTACACCCGCGCCGAGTTCGCGCCCTACGTGGAGCGACTGCTGCTCGACGGCGCCCGCAGCAAACTGACCCGCGCCGCCCTGGAGACGCTGGCCGTTATCGCCTACCGGCAACCCGTGAGTCGGGCGCGCGTGTCGGCGATCCGCGGCGTCAACGTCGACGGGGTGATCCGCACCCTCGTCGCACGCGGGCTCATCAACGAGGCGGGCACCGATCCGCAGACCTCGGCGACGACCTACGGGACCACCGAGCTGTTCCTCGAGCGCCTCGGTCTCGCCTCGCTGGCCGAGCTCCCCGACCTGGGTCCGCTGCTGCCCGACGTCGACCTCATCGAGGACCTCTCCGACGAGCTGACCTCGGATCCGCGATTCGCCAAACTATCGGCGGGACGGGCAGAATCGGGGGATTCCGCCACCGAGCCGAGTGTGGCGGACACCGACGACGACCAGGACTGAGACGATGGCATCCGCTAGCCGAGACGGCACACCGGGACCCCGCAAATCGGGTGGCAAGAGCCAAACGGGTGGGAAGGGCAGACCGCCCGCCGGTAAGAAGAATGGTCCGCGCAAGGGGGGCCCGAGCAAGGGTGGCGCGCCCAAGGGTGGCAAGCCCCGCCAGCGTTCTCGAGTCGACGCCGAGTCGGGGAAGGTGCGGCTCAACAACGCCAAACCGGCCAAGCGTCAACACTTGCCCGCCGATGATCGGGCCGACGGCGAGTTCGTCGGCACTACGGCCGCCGGCGACCCCTACAATCCGGAAGGCACCCGACTGCAGAAGGTCCTCGCCTCGGCCGGAGTGGCCTCCCGGCGCGGTGCCGAAGAGCTGATCGCCGCCGGGCGCGTGAGTGTCGACGGCGTCGTCGTCACCGAGCAGGGCATGCGGGTGGATCCGCGCCAGGTCATCGTGCGGGTCGACGGCGTGCGTGTCCTGGTCGACGAGGACATGACCTACTTGGCGCTCAACAAGCCCACCGGGTACCACTCGACGATGGCCGACGACCAGGGCCGGCCGTGCGTCGGCGACCTCGTCGCCGAGCGGGTGATGGCGGGGCAGCGGCTGTTCCACGTCGGGCGCCTCGACGCCGACACCGAGGGCCTGCTGTTGTTGACCAACGACGGGGAGCTCGCCCACCGGTTGATGCACCCGTCGTTCGAGGTTCCCAAGACCTATCTGGCCACCGTGCGCGGCGAGGTGCCGCGTTCGCTGTCGCGCCGGGTGCGCGACGGCGTCGACCTCGATGACGGGCCGGTGAAGGCGGACGAATTCGTACCGCTGCAGGTGTGGGACGGTTCGTCGCTGGTGCGGATCACGCTGCACGAGGGCCGCAACCGGGTCGTGCGTCGCCTGATGGACGAACTCGGCTTCCCGGTGACCCGCCTCGTGCGCACCGACGTCGGTCCCATTGCGCTGGGCGAGCAGCGCCCCGGGTCCATCCGGGTCCTGGGCCGCGACGAGATCGGCGCCCTGTACAAGGCGGTGGGATTGTGACCGGCGAGGATCCGACCACTGCAGATGCGACGCAGGTCGTCGCGATCGACGGCCCGGCCGGCACGGGCAAGTCGTCGGTGTCGCGCCTGCTGGCCGATGAGATCGGCGCCCAATACCTCGACACGGGTGCGATGTACCGGGCGGCGAGCCTGGCGGTTCTGCGCGCCGGGCTGGCCCCCGACGACGAGGACGCCGTGGCGAACCTGGTCTCGGGTCTGACGATCGACCTCCGCGACCGGGATGGCGACACAGTGGTGTTGCTCGACGACGAGGACGTGTCCACGGCGATCCGTGCCGCCGACGTCACCGCAGCGGTGTCCGCGGTCGCCGCCAATGCGGCGGTGCGCGAGCAGATGGTGCGGTTGCAGCAAGAGGTGGCGCAGGGCCGGTTCGTCGTCGTCGAGGGCCGCGACATCGGAACCGTGGTGTTCCCCGACGCCGAGCTCAAGGTCTTCCTCACCGCGACACCGGAGGCGCGTGCCCTGCGGCGCCACCGGCAGAACCTCGCGAACGGGACCGAGAGCGACCTGGACGAGGTGTTGGCGAGCGTGAACCGCCGCGATCACCTTGATTCGACGCGGGCGGTGTCGCCGCTGCGGCGGGCCGAGGACGCATTGGAGTTCGATACAAGCGACTTGACGCTGGCGCAGGTGCTTGCCGCGTTGACCGAGATGGTGCAGCAACGGATCGGAGTGCAGCGGTGACCGACGAGGTTCTGGGAGCCGACTCCCTTCCCGGCGACGGTGTGTGGACCGACGAGGCCGACTGGCAGGTCGTCGACGCCGTCGGAGATGACGACGCGACCGGTGCCGCCGCCGCATTGCCGTCGGTGGCGATCGTCGGCCGGCCCAACGTCGGCAAATCGACGCTGGTGAACCGATTCCTCGGTCGCCGTGAGGCCGTCGTCGAAGACTTTCCCGGTGTGACGCGCGACCGCGTCGCCTACCCGGCCAGTTGGACGGGACGGTCGTTCATGGTCGTCGACACCGGCGGGTGGGAGCCCGACGCCAAGGGGTTGCAGCAGGCGGTCGCCGACCAGGCCGAGCGTGCGATGCAGTCGGTGGACGCGATCGTGCTGGTCGTCGATGCGACGGTCGGCGCCACGGCCACCGACGAGGCTGTCGCTCGCGTCCTGCGGCGCTCGAAGGTCCCCGTCCTGCTGGCCGCCAACAAGGTCGACAGCGAGCGCGCCGAGGCCGACGCCGCGGCCCTGTGGTCGTTGGGCCTGGGTGAGCCGCACCCGGTGTCGGCCGCACACGGCCGAGGCGCCGGCGACCTGCTCGACGAGGTCCTCAAGGTGCTGCCCGAGCAAACACGGGTGGCCGCGCCCGTCGGCGGTCCGCGCCGCGTCGCCCTCGTCGGCAAGCCGAACGTCGGGAAGAGTTCGCTGCTCAACAAGCTGGCCGGCCAACAGCGCTCGGTCGTCGACAACGTTGCCGGTACGACGGTCGACCCCGTCGACGAACTCATCGAACTCGACGGTAAGACGTGGCTCTTCGTCGACACCGCCGGTTTGCGCCGCAAGGTGCGGACTGCGTCGGGCCACGAGTATTACGCGTCGCTGCGCACCCGGTCGGCCTTGGAGGCCGCCGAGGTCGCGATCCTGCTCATCGATGCCTCCGAGCCGCTCACCGAACAGGACCTGCGCGTACTGAGCCTGGTGGTCGAGACCGGTCGCGCGCTGGTCATCGCATTCAACAAGTGGGATCTCGTGGACGAGGACCGGCGCTACACCCTCGACAAGGAGATCGACCGCGAGCTGAGCCGCGTGCAGTGGGCCTCGCGCGTCAACATCTCGGCGACGACCGGTCGGGCCGTGGGCAAGCTCGTGCCCGCTCTCGAGGAGGCCCTCGCGTCGTGGGACAAGCGTGTCGGAACCGGGCAGTTGAACAACTGGATCAAGGACGTCGTCGCGGCCAACCCACCGCCGGTGCGAGGCGGGCGTCAGCCGCGGATCATGTTCGCCACGCAAGCGGCCACGCGGCCCCCGACGTTCGTGCTGTTCACCACCGGCTTCCTGGAGGCCGGGTACCGCCGGTTCCTGGAGCGGCGGTTGCGTGAGGAGTTCGGATTCCACGGCTCGCCGGTGCGGGTCAACGTGCGGGTGCGCGACAAGCGCGAGCAACGACGCAAGCGATAGGCGCCGAAATCGGTGCGTTTAGGATGGCCTTATCCGGTGCCGGCTCGGCGCCGCTGGAGAAAGGGAAGACCTTCATGAACCTTCGCATCGCCGGCGCGGTCAGCGCCCTGGCCGCCGTCACACTGTTCGGCGCCGTTGGCTGCACCAACTCCGAGCAGGCGTCCGACGCCACCGGCACCGTGCCGTCGGTCGTGCAGACCCAGACGCTCGACGCCGCGAAGGCGCAGGAGATCCTGCGGACCATCGTCAACCCCGACACCACGCCGGAAGCAGCGGCCGCGCTGGTCAATTCGGCCGACGCGGGATGGGGTGCGAAGCTGCACGGCTTCGCCGAGTCCGCATCCCGTGGCGGCTACACCCCGGACAAGTTCACCGTGAAGTCGATCGCCGCTCAGGGCGCCGACAAGGCCGTCGCGCAGGTCGACGTTGCCAGCCCGCACACCCCGGCGCCGGTGACGGTGCCCTACACCTTCGACCTGGTCGACGGTTCGTGGAAGCTGTCGGCGGAGTCCGCCGAGGCTCTCGTCGGCATGGGCGCGTCCCGCTCGCACCACTGATCGCGGCGAGCGACCACCGATGAGGAGTCCGCGCCGGACGGGCGTCACCGTTGCGGTGGCCTGTCTGGCGCTCCTCGTCGGGTGTACGACCACACCGCTGCAGGTGGGCGGGTCGTCTCCGGTGCCGACGGTGGTACCCGCCGGGCCGCGCAGTGCGTCGATCCCGGCCGACCCGGTGCCGGTGGAACGCAACCCGGTGCCGCAGCTGCCGACGACCGTCGCGTCGTCGGACGGGCCGAACGTCACGGTCACCGACGTGAGCCGCATCGTCACACTCGACCGATTCGGCACCTACGGCACGACTGTGTTCGCTCTAGGGCTCGGTGCCAACCTCGTCGGTCGCGACATCGCGACGAAGTTCCCCGCGACCGCGCACATCCCGGTGCTCACGCCTGACGGGACCAACGCCAATCTCGAGGCACTGCTCGCGCTGCGCCCGACCGTGGTGCTCGCCGACGCGTCGCTGCCGTCGATATCGGCGCTGGCGGTCCGGTTGCGGGCGGCTCGCATCCCCGTCGTCCTGGGCGAACCGTCGCGAAACCTCGACAACACGGCCGCCCAATTGCGGGCGACCGCGGCGGCTCTGGGCGTGGTGGCGGCGGGGGAGAAGCTGGTGGAGCGGGTCGACGGGCAGATCGCGCAGGCCCGCGCCCTGGTTCCCCGCTTGAACCCGAAACCGAAGATCGCGTTCCTGTACGCCCGCGGGACCGGGTTGATGATCCTCGGTGGCCCCGGCTCGGGGGCATCGGAGCTCATTGAATTCCTCGGCGGCGTGGACGCGGGTACAGCGGCCGGGCTGAAAGAGCCGTACACGTCGTTGACGGCAGAGGGATTGATCAAGGCCGCGCCGGACGTGTTGCTGATGATGACCGACGGATTGGCGTCGGTCGGCGGCATCGACGGGCTGCTGCGCGTGCCCGGCGTCGCACAGACACCGGCCGGGCGCACGCGGACGGTGATCGACATGCCCGACGGCCAGTTGTTGACGTTCGGGCCGCGAACCGGCGCGGTTGCCCTCGCCTTGGCCAAAGCCCTCTACGAGGACTGAGCCGATGGGACACAGTGGGCCGGGTACCGGTGAGATCCGGCGGGTGCGCGCCGGGCTGGCGTTGGCGCTCGCACTCGCGCTGACCGTCGTCGTGGCGCTCTACTCCATGGCGATCGGCCAGAACCCGGTGCCACTAGCCCAGGTGGTCGGGTCGCTGCTGCACCACATCAGCATCTCGGTGGGGCCGCTGCCCGATCAAGTCGGTGAGGACACCCTCTGGCAGGTTCGGATCCCGCGGGTCTACCTGGCGCTGGCGGTCGGTGCGGCGCTGGGCTGTGCGGGCGCGGTGCTGCAGGGGGTCTTCGCCAACCCACTCGCCGAGCCCGGCGTCATCGGTGTCTCATCGGGAGCAGCGGCCGGTGCGGCCGGGGTGATCGCCGTCGGCGGGCTGGGTGCGGCGGGCTACTACGTTGCGGGTGGGGCCTTCGCCGCAGGTCTGGTGACCACGCTGTTCGTCTACATGGCGTCGCGGTCGGCGGGACGCACCCGGGTGGTCAGCCTCATCCTGACCGGCATTGCCGTCAACGCCTTCGCCGGCGGTCTCATTGCCTTCTTCACCTACCGCGCGACTCCGGCCGCGCGCGACCAGATCGTGTTCTGGCAGATGGGCAGCCTGAACCGGGCCACGATGGACCAGGTGCTGCTGGTCGCCGTGCTGGTGGTGACCGGCCTGGTGGCATCGCTGCTGCTGGCCCGCCAGATCGACCTGTTGTCGCTGGGGGAGTACACCGCCGGACACCTCGGCGTCGACGTCGAAAAGCTGCGGCGGATGTCGGTGGTCATCGTCGCGCTGCTGACGGCCGCGGCGGTCAGCTTCTGCGGAATCATCCTGTTCGTCGGTCTGGTGGTGCCGCACTTCATGCGGCTCATCGTCGGACCGCGCCACCTGGTCTTGATCCCGGCGAGCGCCCTGGCCGGTGCGGGGCTGCTCACCGCCGCCGACCTGGCAGCGCGCACCCTGGTGCCCTACGGTGAGTTGCCCATCGGGATGGTGACCAGCCTCGTCGGTGGTCCGGTCTTCCTGCTGCTGTTGCGCCGCGAGATGAAGCGTGGAGGCTGGCTGTGACCGCACTGCGCATCACCGGGCTCGCCGTTTCCCGCGGACAGCGCCAAGTATTGACCGACGTGTCGTTGGACGTCGACGCCGGAGAGTTGGTGTGCCTGGTGGGCCCGAACGGCGCCGGCAAGTCCACGCTGGTGTCGGCCATCGCGGGCACCTTGGGAACCTCTGCGGGGAGCGTTGAGCTGATGGGCGAGCCGATCTCGGAGATGTCGGCGCTCGAGCAGGCCCGCCGGCGCGCGGTTTTGCCGCAGGAGCACACCATCGGATTCACGTTCACCTGCGCAGAAGTGGTGCAGATGGCCCGCCACGCCTGGGCCCGCACCGATCAGCGCCGCGACGACGATGCCGTCGTGGCCGCGGCGATGACCGCCTGCGATGTGACGGGGTTCGCCCGGCGCAGCTTCGAGAGTCTGTCCGGAGGCGAGCGCGGGCGCGTCGCGCTGGCACGCGTCCTGGCGCAGGGGACGCCGATCCTGGTACTCGATGAGCCGACCGCGGCGATGGACCCGCACTATCAGGAGCAGGTCATGTCCGTCGTGCGGCGGGCGGTCGACGGGGGTGCGGCCGCGCTCGTCGTCGTGCACGACCTCAACCTGGCCGCCGCCTACAGCGACCGCGTCGCGGTGCTCGCACCCGACGAGGACGGGTGTGGTCGGCTGGTCGCAGTCGGAGCACCGCGGGCGACACTGACGGCCGAGCGGGTCAGCGAGGTGTACGGCCTGCCGATGCGGACCCACGACGTCGAAGGGCAGCACGTCGTCCTCCCGCACCGTGACAGCGACTGAGCGCGGGTGTCCGGTACGGCTGTGCCATACTTCCCGGCATGGGTGCAGCGGGTCTGATCATCATCGGCGTCATTCTCTTCGGCATGATCGCGGGAGGGATCGCACAGCTGATCCTCGGCGTGAGCAAGGTGTCGACGATGGACTGGTCGCTGGCCTTCTTCTCGGGGATCATCGGTTCGTTCGTCGGCGGTCTGCTGCACGGCCTGATCACCCAGCACCGCTTTGTCATTGAGCCCAGCGGGCTGATCTTCTCGGTCATCGGCGCGATCATCGTGACCGCCCTGTGGACCTGGTTCAAGAAGGCCCGCGCGTCGCACTGACGCGCGGACGGGGCGATTGGTCCGGGCGCACCGGCGTGCGCTAAGGTGAGTCTCGCTCTGGAGAGCAACGGGCTGTGGCGCAGTTTGGTAGCGCACTTGACTGGGG
>DLKD01000155.1 GCA_002477755.1 Gordonia sp. UBA7599 | reverse complement strand
GGCCTGCTGGGGTGCGGCCTGCTGGGGTGCGGCCTGCTGGGCGTCGGGCGCCTGCCCGTACTGCGGCTGCTGGGCGGCGTACTGCGGTGGGGCGGCCGGCGGCGCGGTGAAGACCTGCCCGCCGACGCCGACCTGGTCGGTCCACTGCTGTCCGTCCCACCACCGGACCTCGTACTGTCCACTCGGATCGGGAAGCCACTCTCCGGCCATGTTCTCACTCCTGCACTGATCGGGGTGCCCGGGCGCACGACTGTCCGCGTATCGGGCTTTCCGCCCAACCTTATCGGCATCACCCGCGACACGGCAGCACCGTTCTGCGACGCTGCGCACAGTTGTGCCCCCGGTAGCATCCTCGGCTATGACCAGCCCGCGCATGACCACCCGCATCGCCCGCGCCGTCCGCCCCGAGGAGGTCGTCTACCTGGTCGCACCGTCGGGCTTTCCGAATTACGGCGACGAGCTGATCGCCGCGACATGGCTGGCACACCTGCGTCGAACCCGTCCGCGGGCGACGGTGGTCCTCGACTGCCACACGCCTGGCCAGGCGTCACTGTTGCTGCGCAACGCCAATCCGCGGGCGGTGTTCACCGACACGCTGTGGCGCCTGACTGAACATGCGCGTGCCGTCGCCGAGCGCGAGATCGACGACGATGCCGTCGACCCCGCCCGGCCGTGGGAATGGGTGGCGGCAGCGGCCAGCAGCCTTGGCGTCGTACCCGCCCACGGCGAGGGCGTCGACTTGCTGTTGCGAGCCTCGTCGCTGCACCTGGTGGGCGGCGGATACGTCAACCGCCAGTGGCGCCACCACACGTCGCTGCTGGTCGCGATGGCCGCAGTGGGCCGCCAGACCGGCGCCCGGGTCTTCGCCACCGGGCAGGGCCTATTGCCCCTGCTGGAAGAACCCGAGTGGAGCGCGCTCAAGAAAGCCCTGGAGGGCTTCGACATCGTCGACGTCCGCGACGCCGCCTCGCGTGAGGCATTGGACGGGCTGGCCCTGCGCGAGGGTGGCCGCGTCACCGCGTCCGGCGACGACGTCTGGTTGGCCCTGCCACAGCGCAGGTGGGGCGACCGCGTCATCGACGAGCTCCGCCGGCGGCGCGGTGCAGATCCGCTGCCCTCCGGCGGCGTCGTCCTGTGCCTGCAGTCCGACCTGATCGAGGACTTCACCTTCGACGGCACGACCGGGGTGCCCGCCCTCGCCGATTACGCCGACGCGACGCTGCGCCATTGGGGGGTCCCACCGGAGCGGGTGACCGTCATCGAGGCGATCCCCGGGCACGACTACACCGTCGTCAAGGAGCTCGGCGACCGGCTCGCCGGTGCGCGCATCGTCCCGTTCCTCTCGGTCTGGCGCGACGGCCTGCCGATCGGAGCGGGCCAAACGTGGCTGACGACCCGCTTCCACCCGCACCTGATCGCCGCGGCTGCTGGCGACAGCGGCGCCGCTGTCGTCACCAAGCCCGACTACTACGGCACCAAGCACGCATCACTGGTCGACTGCGGCTCGCGGTGGACGGTGGCAGATGGAACGTCGGTACCCGACCGGCCCACTGCCGGGGGGTTCTCCCCCGCCGACCGTTCGCGCAACGTCGACGCCAAACGTGCATTGGCGCGCGAATGCTATCCCCCGCGATCACCGCGACGACGATGAGACCGTGGACCGCCGCCGCGCCCGCATCACCTCGCTGACCAGGGACGTGACAGATCACGATCGACCCCGTATCTTGAATTAGAACACGTTCTAGAACGTGTTCTAATTCTGACGGGAGTCCTCCATGCGCGTCGCGGTAACCGGTGCGGCCGGCTTTGTCGGCACCAACCTGATCAACCAGCTCATCGACGACGGCCACGAGGTCGTCGCCATCGACCGGGTCGCACCACCGGAGGATGCACCCAGCTCGGAGCGCCTGACGTGGCTCGAAGGCGACATCTTCGACTCCGCCGCGATGACCACCGCGCTCACGGGCGTCGACCGCGTCTACCACCTCGTCGCGATGATCACCCTCAAGCAGGAAGACCCCGTCGCGTGGCGCGTCAACACCGCCGGCGTCGCGTCGGTCGCCCGGGCCGCCCTCGCGGCCGGGGTCGGACGTTTCGTGCACTGCAGCTCGATCCACTCGTTCGACCAATACCACTGCGGCGGGAAGATCGACGAAAATTCGCCGCGCTCGGCCGACCCCGCCATCCCGGTTTACGACCGTTCCAAGTGGGCGGGTGAGCAGGAACTGCGCACGGTCGTCGACGAGGGTCTCGACGCGGTCATCGTGAACCCGACCGGTGTGTACGGACCGGTCGACGGTGTCGGCGGCCGACCGCTGTCGCGGATCAACGGAATCCTGCGTGACGCGGCGCGCGGCGTGGTCCCTGTCTTCATCGAAGGCGAATTCGACCTGGTCGACGTACGCGATGTCGCCCGCGGCATCATCCTGGCCGGCGAGCACGGCCGCACCGGCGAGAACTACATCCTCGGGGGCGAGAACATTGCGCTCATCGACGCGCTGCGCGGAGCAGCACGCGCCACCGGGCGCATGGGACCGCTCTTCGCCATCCCCAACCGGATCCTCGAAGCCGTCATCACCGTCGCGGAGCCGATCGGCCACCTGTTCGGGTCCGACCTGGTCTCTCGCGCGTCTCTGGGCGCCGTTCAGTCGGCCCCGGCGATTGATATCACCAAGGCCCGCGACGAACTCGGGTACGCGCCCCGGCCCAGCGAGACGACTGTCGCCGACCTCGTCGACTTCTTCGCCGAGGTCGGACGTCTGGGGTCGGCGCGGCCCAAGCCCCGAGCCACCCCCACCGCCGCCGTCACGGCGGTGGGCTGACCCGCTACGGGCAGCGGACCTTGAACTCGAAGTTCTTGCGAGCGGGCTGCAGGGGGTTCGAGATGTTGATCCCGGTCGCCTGACCGGTGATCGTGTAGGTCCGCAGGATCTTCTTCACCGACGCACTGCCGCCCATCGGCAAGTTGGAGAGGTAGCCCAGCGTCACGCCGTTGACGTTGCCCAGGCCCACCGACACCACCGTCGGGTTGTCGCCCTCGGTCACGACGGCGGCAACACCCGAGGTTCCCGAATCGGAGCCGACCGCAATGTGCACGCGTCCGTTGCGGACCGTGCAGCCGACACTCGTATCCGAGAGCGGCACGTCCTGGCCGTCGACCTTGATCGATGCGGCCGGGCCCGAGGCAATCGGGTTGTCGACGGAGTTACAGCCGGAAAGCCCGAGCGCCAGCGCGCCGGCACCAAGGAGAACGGCAATATGAGGTGTACGCATGCGGCCAGCCTAGCCCCGCTGGCCGACATCACCGGTTAGACGGTGAAACCCAGCGCGCGCAGCTGCTCGCGTCCGTCGTCGGTGATCTTCTCCGGCCCCCACGGCGGCAGCCACACCCAGTTGATCTCCAGGTCGGTGCACAGCCCGCTCGAGACCAGTGCGGCGCGCGCCTGGTCCTCGATGACGTCCTGCAACGGGCAGGCCGCCGAAGTGAGCGTCATATCGAGCTTGGCGACGGCCTCGTCGGTGACCGTCATGTCGTAGACGAGGCCGAGGTCGACGACGTTGATCCCCAGCTCGGGGTCGACGACGTCGCGCATCGCCTCCTCGACATCCTCCAACTCCGGCAGCGATGTGGTGACTTCGGTCTGCGGCTGCGCGTCGGTCATGTCCATTCCTCTCCTGGTGTCGCGGGCACCGGCTCCCCGTCGACAGCACGGCTCAACGCGTCCTTGAACGCCATCCAGCCCAGCAGCGCGCACTTCACGCGCGCCGGGTACTTGCTCACACCGGCAAAGGCGATGCCGTCGCCAATCATGTCCTCGTCGCCCGGGTCGGTTCCGCGCGAGGTCATCATGGCGCTGAACGAATCGACGATCCGCAGTGCCTCGTCGACCGGGCGGCCGAGGATCTGGTCGTAGAGGACCGACGTCGACGCCTGCGAGATCGAGCAGCCCTGCCCACCGTAGGAGACGTCGGCGATCTCTTCCCGGTCGGCACCGAGCGCGACCCGCAGCGTGATCTCGTCACCGCAGGTCGGGTTCACGTGATGGACCTCGGCGTCGAACGGGTCGCGCATCCCGCGACCGTGCGGGTGCTTGTAGTGGTCCAGGATCACGTCCTGGTACATCTGCTCCATGCGCATGCGTCAGCGGCTCCCGAAGAACTCTTGCGCCTTGACGACGGCGGCCGCGAGGCGGTCCACCTCGTCGAGGGTGTTGTAGGCGGCAAACGACGCACGTGCCGACGCGGCGATGCCGAACCGCCGGTGCAGGGGCCACGCGCAGTGGTGTCCGACGCGGATGGCGACACCCTCGTCGTCGAGGATCTGACCGAGGTCGTGCGCGTGCACGCCGTCGACGACGAAACTGACCGCCCCACCGCGGTCGACGGCCTGCGTCGGCCCGATGATCCGCACACCCTCGATGCCGCCCAGCTCCGCCAAGGCGGCGGCGGTCAGCTCGTGCTCGTGTGCGGCGATCGCGTCCATTCCGACTGCGCTGAGGTAGTCCACGGCAGCGCCGAGGGCCACGGCCTGCGAGGTCATCGGCACTCCGGCCTCGAAGCGCTGCGGCGGCGGCGCATACGTCGACGCCTCCATGGTGACCGTCTCGATCATCGATCCGCCGGTCAAGAACGGCGGCAGCCGGTCGAGCAGCGCCGCCTTGCCGTAGAGGACGCCGACACCGGACGGGCCGAACATCTTATGACCGGAGAAGGCGGCGAAGTCGACGTCGAGCGCGGCGAAGTCCACCGGCAGATGGGGCACCGACTGGCACGCGTCGAGGACGACGAGCGCCCCCACCGCACGCGCCCGGTGCACCAGCTCGGCAACGTCGGCCACCGCCCCGGTGACATTGGACTGATGGGTGAACGCGACGATGCGCACCGAGTCGTCAAGCTGCAGCGAGTCCAGGTCGATCCGGCCGTCGTCGGTCACGCCGTACCAGCGCAGCGTCGCCCCGGTGCGCCGGCAGACTTCCTGCCACGGCACCAGGTTGGCGTGGTGCTCCAACTCGGTGATCACTACCGTGTCGCCCGGCCCGAGCGGCTTGCCCCCGAAAACGTCGGCGGCCCGGTCGTCCGACAGCGCATAGGCGACGAGGTTGATCGCCTCCGTCGCGTTCTTGGTGAACACGATCTCGTCGGTGCCGGCGCCGACGAACCGCGCGATCGTCTCCCGCGCGTACTCGTAGGCGTCGGTCGCCTCCTCGGCGAGCTGATGGGCGCCGCGGTGGACGGCCGCGTTGTGGTTGAGCAGGAAGTCCCGCTCGGCGTCAAGGACCTGCAGCGGGCGCTGCGACGTCGCCCCGGAGTCCAGGTAGGCCAACGGCTTCCCGTCGCGCACCCGGCGCGCCAGGATCGGGAAGTCCGCACGAAGCGCGACCACGTCGAGCGGGCCCGGCGTCGTCGCGGCGGTCGTCTGGGCGATGCTCACGCTGCCTCCTCGGCGGTCGGTCTAGGCGGTCGCGCCGCTCGTGAAGCGCTCGTAGCCGTTGGCCTCGAGCTCTTCGGCGAGTTCCGGGCCGCCGGATTCGACGATGCGGCCGTCGACGAAGACGTGCACGAAGTCGGGCTTGATGTAGCGCAGGATGCGCGTGTAGTGGGTGATCAACAGCACCCCGCCGTTCTCCTGCTCCTTGTAGCGGTTGACGCCCTCGGAGACGATGCGCAGCGCGTCGACGTCGAGGCCCGAGTCGGTCTCGTCGAGGACGGCGATCTTCGGCTTGAGCAGGGCGAGCTGCAGGATCTCGTGGCGCTTCTTCTCACCACCGGAGAATCCCTCGTTGACGCTGCGCTCGGCGAACGCGGGATCGATCTCGAGCGCTTCCATCGCCGCGCGGCCCTCCTTGACCCACAGGCGCAGCTTCGGGGCCTCACCTCGCACGGCGGTGACGGCGGTGCGCAGGAAGTTGGTCATCGACACCCCCGGCACCTCGACGGGGTACTGCATGGCCAGGAAGATGCCGGCGCGGGCACGCTCGTCGACCGACATCTCCAGGACGTCCTCACCGTCGAGGGTGATCGAACCGCTGGTCACCTCGTACTTCGGGTGCCCGGCGATCGCGTACGACAAGGTCGACTTGCCCGAGCCGTTGGGGCCCATGATCGCGTGGGTCTCTCCCGAGCGCACAGTCAGGTTGACGCCCTTGAGGATCTCCTTCGGCTCGGCGTCGGGATCGGTGTTGGCGACCCGGACGTGCAGGTCGCGGATTTCCAGTGTGGTCACTTCAAGTCCTCGTGATTCTCAGGTTCTCAGGTTGGTTGGTCGGTGGGCCGGGCCCGGTCAGGAGCCGCTGGCATCCAGTTCGGCCTCGACGGCCTCGGTCAGGCGCTCGCGCAGCGCGGGCACCGGGATCTTGGCGATGATCTCGCCGAAGAAGCCGCGCACCACCAGTCGGCGAGCAACGTCCTCGGGGATTCCGCGGGCCATCAGGTAGAACAGCTGCTCGTCGTCGAAGCGGCCGGTCGCGCTGGCGTGCCCGGCGCCGACGATCTCACCGGTCTCGATCTCCAGGTTGGGCACCGAGTCGGCACGCGCGCCGTCGGTGAGCACCAGGTTGCGGTTGAGCTCGTACGTGTCGGTGCCCTCGGCCGCCGGCCGTATCAGCACGTCGCCGATCCACACCGTGTGCGCCTCGTGCCCGTGACCGAGCGCCGGATCGCCCTGCAGCGCACCCTTGTAGGTCACGAACGACCGGCAATGCGGTTGCGAGTGGTCGACGAGCAGGCGCTGCTCGAGATGCTGGCCGGCGTCGGCGAAATACAGGCCCCACAGTTCGGCGTCACCACCGGGGGCGGCGTAGGTAACCCGCGGTGAGAGCCTGATGAGGTCGCCGCCGAGCGAGATCGCGAAATGCCGAAGCACCGCGTCGCGCTGCAGCAGCGCGTGGTGGGCCGCGACGTGGACGGTGTCGTCAGCCCACTCGTGCAGGTTCACGACCGTCAGATGCGCGCCCTCGCCGACGATGAACTCGATGTTCTCGGCGTAGGTGCCGCTGCCGGCCTGGTCGATCACGATCGTCGCCTTGGCGAAGCGCTCGACCCGGATCTGGGTGTGGCCGTACGCCGTCTCCCCGACCCCGGGCCCGGTGATCGTCACGACGACCGGCTCGTCGAGCACGACCTCGGGACCGACGGTCACGATGGTGGCCTCGGGGAACGACGAGTAGGCCTGTGCGGCGATCCGGTCGAACGGGGCACCGCCCTGTCCGAGCCGCTCGTCGTCACGCCCGACGCTCTGCACCGTCAGCCCGCTCGGCAGCGCACCGGTCGCGACGGCGACCCGTACGTCGGCAACCCCGGTCGCCGGTGCCGAACCGTTGTGCAGCCCGCGCAACCGGCGGAACGGGGTGAACCGCCACGCCTCCTCGCGCTGGCCGGGGACCTCGAAGGCGTCGACGTCGAAGGAGGTGAACAGCTCGCCCTTATTGGCGTGCACGCCGGTTGCGGCGCTCGGCGCCCCCTCGGTGGTGGTGTCCGCCATCAGCCGACGGCTCCTTCCATCTGCAGCTCGATGAGCCGGTTGAGTTCGAGTGCGTACTCCATGGGCAGCTCTTTGGCGATCGGCTCGACGAAGCCGCGCACGACCATCGCCATCGCCTCGTCCTCGGTGAGGCCGCGGCTCATGAGATAGAACAGCTGGTCGTCGGAAACCTTGGAGACGGTCGCCTCGTGGCCCATCGTCACGTCGTCCTCGCGGATGTCGACGTAGGGATAGGTGTCGCTGCGGCTGATCTGGTCGACCAGCAGCGCGTCGCACTTCACCGTCGACCGGCTGCCGTGGGCGCCGGGGTTGATCTTGATCAGGCCGCGGTAGGACGACCGTCCTCCGCCGCGGGCGACCGACTTGGACACGATGTTGCTCGAGGTGTTGGGCGCCAGGTGGACCATCTTGGACCCGGTGTCCTGGTGCTGACCAGGACCGGCGAACGCCACCGAGAGCACCTCGCCCTTGGCGTGCTCACCGGTGAGCCACACCGCCGGGTACTTCATGGTGACCTTGGAGCCGATGTTGCCGTCGACCCACTCCATCGTCGCGCCGGCCTCGGCCTTGGCGCGCTTGGTGACCAGGTTGTAGACGTTGTTCGACCAGTTCTGGATGGTCGTGTAGCGGCACCGACCACCCTTCTTGACGATGATCTCGACGACCGCCGAGTGCAGCGAGTCCGACTTGTAGATCGGCGCCGTACAACCTTCGACGTAGTGGACGTAGGCGTCCTCGTCAACGATGATCAGCGTCCGCTCGAACTGGCCCATGTTCTCGGTGTTGATCCGGAAGTAGGCCTGCAGTGGGATGTCGACGTGCACGCCCGGAGGCACGTAGATGAAGGAGCCGCCCGACCACACCGCGGTATTGAGCGCCGAGAACTTGTTGTCGCCGGCCGGGATTACCGAACCGAAGTACTGCTGGAAGAGCTCCGGGTGCTCGCGCAGGCCCGAATCGGTGTCGAGGAAGATGACACCCTTCTCCTCCAGGTCCTCGCGGATCTGGTGGTAGACGACCTCCGACTCGTACTGGGCCGCGACACCGGCGACGAGGCGCTGCTTCTCCGCCTCGGGGATCCCGAGCCGGTCGTAGGTGTTGCGGATGTCCTCGGGCAGGTCCTCCCAGGACTCGGCCTGCTTCTCGGTGGACCGGACGAAGTACTTGATGTTGTCGAAGTCGATCTCGTCGAGCTCGGCACCCCAGTGCGGCATCGGCTTGCGGTCGAAGATGCGCAGGGCCTTCAGGCGCTGCTCGAGCATCCATTCGGGCTCGTTCTTCTTCGCCGAGATGTCGGCGACCACGGCATCGGAGAGCCCGCGCTTCGCCGAGGCACCGGCCTCGTCGGAGTCGGCCCACCCGTATCCGTAGGTGCCCAGCGACGCGATGGTCTCGTCCTGGGTCAGGGTCGGGGCGGCAGATGCGGCCACCGCGGCCGTGGCCTGCGGTGTCGGCTCAGTGAGTGTCATCGGGAGCCTTCCTTCTTCCTCGGCGCGGGCTGTGCGCCGATAACTGGGGCTGTGAGTGGGACAGGGACGGGGAGCGGAATGTTGGTCGTGCAGGCGCAGTCACCGTTGGCGATGGTCGCCAGTCGCTGGACGTGGGTGCCGAGCAGCTCGGTGAAGCGCTGGGTCTCGGCCTCGCACAACTCGGGGAACTCGGCGGCGACATGAGCGACCGGGCAGTGGTGCTGGCAGATCTGTACGCCGGTGCCCACCTCGCGCGTGTTGGCGGCATATCCGGCGCCGGTCAGGGCCGCGGCGATCTGGTCGACGGTGTCGGGCACGTCGTCGGCCCCGGCGGCGGGGGCGATATCAGCGGTGATCGTGGCGATACGGTCGTGGGCGAACGCGGTGACTGCGCCCTCGCCACCGGCGGCGCGCAGCGCGCGCAGCGCAGCACTGGCGAGGTCGTCGTAGGCGTGGCGCAGCTTCCCGCGGCCGGCCGGGGTGAGTTGGAACCACTTGGCGGGTCGGCCGCGGCCCCGTTGGCCACCGCCGAAGCCGTGGTCGGTTTGCGCGGTCTCGGCCTCCCCCGCGGCCAGCAGCGCATCAAGGTGGCGCCGCACGCCCGCGGGGCTGATCCCGAGGCGCTCGGCGATATCGGAGGCCGTCAGAGGGCCGTCCTCGCCGAGCAATTCCACAACCGTCTGCCGCGTGTGGCCGTCCGACGATCCGCCCGGCCGCAGCAGGTCCGCATCGACCGGCGCGCCGGTGGCGCGCTCGGGTCGTCGGGATGCGGTCATGCTTTTCACAACACAAGTGTGACGTAATTTCTTCCGGCTCCACAAGCAAGGGTCGCCTTACACCAACCCATCGTCGACGACACCCCCGCCGACCGAGTCATAGGTCCCGATTCGGCCGACTAGAGTCATCTTCCGTGGCCTCTTCCCTGCTCGCGTACCTCGGCTTGTCGTCGCGCCGCGGGCCGGACGGATCAGGGCGTGACAGTAATCACACCGCCGAACCCGAATTCGGCGCCGCCGTGGCCGGTCTGCATGCCGATGAACCGGAGGTGGGTCCGCTCAACGCAGCGGAGAACAAACTCCTCAACCGAATCAAGATCTTCGGCGCAACCGGGTCGATCCTGCTGCTGATCGGATCCCTGGGCACCGGTGCGATCCCGGTCAGTCAGAATCCCGTCGCCGGGATGCGCGTGCTGTCACTGCCGTCGCGGATGTTCGGCACCGCCCTCACACTGTCCATCGGCGGCACACTGATGCTCGTCGTCGCGTGGCTGCTCATCGGCCGGTTCGCAGTCGGTCGACTCAGCGTCGAGGTCTATGGCGGCACCACGCCGGCACGGCGGATGACTCGGCGGCAGGCCGACCACACGCTGTTGCTGTGGATCGCGCCGATCATCATCGCGCCGCCGCTGTTGTCCAAGGACATCTACTCCTACCTAGCCCAGAGCGCGATCGCCTACATCGGCAAGGACCCGTACACGGTGAGCCCCCTCAACGGGCTGCCCCCCGACCACCCGCTCTATGAACTCGCCGGATCGGTGCCCAACATCTGGAAGGACACCCCGGCGCCCTACGGCCCCCTGTTCCTGTGGCTGGGCCAGCACATCACGGCGCTGACCGGCGACAACATCACCGTCGGGATCTTCCTGCACCGGATGCTCGCGCTCGCCGGCGTGGCGATGATCGTGTGGGCGCTGCCGCGGTTGGCCCGCCGCTGCGGCGTGTCCCCTATCGCGGCGCTCTGGCTGGGCGCCATGAACCCGCTGGTCATCCTGCATCTCGTCGGCGGCATTCACAACGAGTCGCTGATGCTGGGCATGATGCTCGTCGGACTCGAACTGGGGTTGGCGGCCGTCGACTCCGCCAAACCGCTGATGGACCCGGACCGGCGGTGGTTGCCGTCGGGCACCGGCTGGCTCCTGGTCGCCGGCGCCGGGTTGATCGCAATGTCGTCGATGATCAAAGCGACGTCGATCATCGCGCTGGGCTTCCTCGGCATCGCACTGGCCCGACGATGGGGTGCGACTCTGCCTTCGCTGCGTTCGATACCGATCCGCCAGTGGTGGTCGGCGTGCAAGGAGTCCGTCCTCGCGCTGGCCCGATCAGCGTCGCTGATGGGCGTCATCGCAATCGTCGTGATCGTCGGGATCTGCGTGGGCACCGGGCTGGGGTTCGGTTGGACGCGCACGCTGTCCACCGGCGACATCGTCCGCTCCTGGATGTCCATGCCCACGCTGTTGTCCGTCGGCGCCGGGCGCACCGGTATCGGCCTCGGGCTCGGCGACCACACCCAGGCGATCCTCGACATCGTGCGTCCTCTCGCCCAGCTGATCGCCGCGGCGTTCATCATCCGCTGGCTCCTCGCCGCGCTGAGCGGGCGCATCCACCCCATCGGCGCGCTGGGCATCTCCATGGCGACCATCGTCGTGTTCTCCCCCTTCGCCCAGGCCTGGTACCTGCTGTGGGCGGTCATCCCGCTGGCCGCCTGGGCCTCGGACCGGTGGTTCCGCCTCGGCGCGATCATCTCCTCGGCACTCATCGCCACCGTCGTCATGCCCACCAGTTCCAACACCACCGGCATCGTCCTCGCGCAGGGACTGCTGGCGGCGATCATGATGGCTGCGGTCCTCACCGCCCTGTTCTTCGAGGACCGGCCCAAGTGGCTCCCCACGATCGGTCGCCGCGGACGGGACGAATAGGCTGATGGGCGTGCCTCGTCCCGACCCATCCCCCGACGAACAGGCCGCCGTCGACATCACCGGGCTGCGCAAGTCCTTCGGCGCGCACACCGCCGTCGACGGTCTCGATCTGCGACTGCGCCGTGGCACCGTCCTGGCCCTGCTGGGCCCCAACGGCGCTGGCAAGACGACAACCGTCGAGATCTGCGAAGGCTTCACCGCCCCCGACGCCGGACAGGTTCGGGTACTCGGCCTGGATCCGCGCGACGACAACGACGCGCTGCGCGCCCGCATCGGAGTCATGCTGCAGGGTGGCGGTGCCTACCCCGGCGCACGCGCAGCAGAAATGCTGCGGCTGTGCGCCGCCTACAGCGCCAACCCCATCGACCCCGATTGGTTGCTCGACGTCCTGGGCCTCACGCCCGTCGCCGACACCCCGTTCCGCCGCCTCTCCGGCGGGCAGCAGCAACGCCTGTCATTGGCGTGCGCGCTGGTCGGTCGCCCCGAGCTGGTCTTCCTCGACGAACCGACGGCCGGCCTGGACGCGCACGCGCGACTGCTGGTGTGGGACCTCATCGCCGCGCTGCGCACCGACGGCGTGAGCGTGCTGCTGACCACGCACATGCTCGACGAGGCCGAACACCTCGCCGACGACATCGTGATCATCGACGCCGGGCGCGTCGTTGCGGCGGGCACGCCCGCGGAGCTGACGGCACGGGACCACGCCGGGCTGCGGTTCACCGCCGTCGGGGATCTCGACATCACCGCAGCCGCAGCAGCGGTCAGCGCCGCCTGCGGCGGTGCGACGACGACCGGGACCCGCGGCGAGGACGGCGGCTACACCCTGATCGGGCCCGCGACGCCCGAGGCCATTGCCGCTCTCGCCGCGTGGTGCGCCGAAAGCGGCGTCCTCATCACCGAACTGCACGCCGCCGGCGCCAGCCTGCAAGACGTGTTCCTCTCCCTCACCGGCCGGGAGGTCCGGGCATGACCGCCACCGGCACTGGAACCCCCGGGGCCTTCGCTCCCGGGGCATTCACCCCCGACCCCCGCCCGGCCCCGGTGCGGTCGATGATCGCCGCGCAATCGGCGATGGAACTGCGACTGCTGTTGCGCAACGGCGAGCAACTGCTGCTCACCATGTTCATTCCGATCACACTGTTGATCGGCCTGTGCCTGCTACCGCTGTCCACCGACGCCGGTGATTCGGCCGCCGCGCGCGCCCACACGTTCCTGCCCATCGTGCTGACGGTGGCGATCACCTCGACCGCGTTCACCGGACAGGCGATCGCAGTCGGGTTCGACCGCCGCTACGGAGCGCTCAAAAGGCTCGGCGCCACCGCGATCCCCCGCTGGGGCATCATCGCGGGCAAGTCCGTCGCCGTGGTGGTCGTCGTCGCGATGCAGACCGTCCTGCTGACCGCGATCGCGACCGCGTTCGGCTGGCGACCCGATGCCGT
Source organism: Gordonia sp. UBA7599 (assembly GCA_002477755.1). GTDB lineage: Bacteria > Actinomycetota > Actinomycetes > Mycobacteriales > Mycobacteriaceae > Gordonia. Next base: position 8,924 of record DLKD01000155.1, on the reverse strand, counting down.
GGGTATCGGCTTCGCGGTGGCGGCGATCATTCTCGGCACCGTGATGTTCGCGACGCTCGGGTTGGCCCTGGGCGGGACCGGCAAGGCGGAGGTGGTGTTGGCGCTGGCCAACCTCATCTGGTTCGTGCTGGCCGGCTTCGCCAGCCTCGCCGTCCTGGGATCGCGGGTCCCCGACGCCATGCACGATCTAGCACTGGCGACGCCGTCCGGCGCGCTCGCCGCCGCTCTGAGTCATGCTGGCAGCGGGAGCTTCCACGCCGTCGCCTTCGCCGTACTGGTGGTGTGGTCCGTCCTGGGTGGTGCCGCCGCGGTCAGATGGTTCCGGTTCGACTGAGCCGCATTCTGCCGAGTCCTGCTGTCGCTATTTGTCAGTGGGGCTCGGCGCTTGGCACGGTCCGGCGCGGCCGCATCACCTGATACAGAATCGCCGTCTCGGCGACCACTGAACACGCACCGGCGACGTGGAGCACCACCAGCAGGGCCGGAACGTTCGTGAAGTACTGCACGACCCCGATGAGCGACTGCGCGAGGACTGCGACGAGGACGATACCCGCGCGGCGCACGACCGTCGGGTCGAGCTCTCCGCGCGTGGTCACGACGGAGGCGGCGAGCAGCAGCGCGAGGAACACCACGACGAGTAGCGCATGCACGGACGTGAGGAGGGGGATGCTCACGTGGAGCCGGTCGATGGCATCGGGATTGGTGCGATCACCGGCGTGTGGGCCGGCCCCGGTGACGGTGACACCGGCGACGAGTGCCCCCGACATCACGACGGCGGAGGCGACGACGAGACGACGGGCCGCCGGGGGCGCTGCATCGACGAGCATCCCGTCGTCGGGCTGGCCGACCTTCACATACAGCGTCGCGGCCACCCACACCATCGCCAACGACACCAGCAGATGCAATCCGACGATCCACCACGTGAGTCCGGCGAGCACCGTGATGCCGCCGAGAATTCCCTGGAAAAGCGTCGTGGCGGGCAGGATCCACGCATAGACCAGCAATTCGCGACGGCGACGGGCACGGGTGACCGCGAGGACGATCGCGGCCGCGGTGGTGACGACGATCCACACGGCGATCTGGCGATTGCCGAATTCGATGGCCTGATGCCACCACGGCACCTCATCCGACGGAATCGGGAGCAGCGAGGAGTCGTGACACTTCGGCCACGTGGGGCAGCCCAGGCCGGATCCGGTCACGCGCACCACGGACCCGGTGACGGCGATCAGCGCCTGTGCCAATAGGGCGGCAAGTGCGATGCGTCGCTGGGCGCGCAGACCCGGCTCGGGCAGCAGGTCCACCACGCGATACCACGCGCGCACAATCGGATTGGCAGCCACGGCGCTCATACTACGCAGTGTCGTAGGCCTTCGTCGCCGACGGTCAGTCGAGCTCGGCGGTGTTGCGCGCCTTGGGGAATCGGTGCTGGCGGGCCACCCAGCCCGCCATCTTGCGCCAGTGCGACGGCTTGACCGTCGCCGTCGACACCAGTTCGCGGTTCCACTCGTCAGCCAGGGTGAGGCCGTCGACTGCCTCCACGACCGCCTGCGCGGTCGCCTCGTCGCGCACCACACGGTCGCCCAGGATGCCGCCCTCACCGCCGACGAGGGTGATGCGGACACCCGCCTCGCCCACCGGCTGCAGCAGTGCGGTGGCCGTCCCGCCCTGACGCCGCACGTAGCGCTGGATCGAGCCCACCACCTCGCGCGGGGCCCTCGGCGCGGCGGTCTCGGCGGTCGTCTTCTCGTCGGCGTCGGTGCTCATGGGTGTCGATGATACTGCGCCGGTGTAGAACGGGGACATGCATGCAATCGTCGTCACCCACCACGGCGGCCCGGAAGTCCTCCAGTGGCGCGAGGAGCCCAACCCCGTTCCCGGTCCGGGTCACGTGCTGGTGCAGACCCGGGCCGCGGGCGTGAATTTCATCGACACGTACCTGCGGCGCGGCCTCTACCCCAGCGATCCGCCCTACATCCCCGGTTCGGAGGGTGCCGGGGTCGTGATCGCCGTCGGTGACGGGGTCTCCGAACGCGCCCTGGGCCGGCGGGTCGCCTGGTGCGACGGACCCGGGTCTTATGCCGAACAGGTGGTCATCGACGCCGCGCGCACGGTCGAAGTGCCCAACACGATCGGCGACGACGTGGCCGGCACCATGCTGCTGCAGGGCCTGACCGCGCATTACCTGCTCATCGGGGCCGCCCAGCCACGTGCCGGCGAGACGATTCTCGTGCACGCCGGCGCGGGCGGAGTCGGGCTGATCCTGACCCAACTCGCGGTGCAGGCTGGGCTGCACGTCATCACGACGGTCTCCTCCGACGAGAAGGAGCAGCTGTCGGCTGCCGCGGGCGCCGAGCACGTGCTGCGCTACGGACCCGATCTGGCGGCCCGCGTGCGGGATCTGACCGGCGGCCGCGGTGTCGCCGTCGTCTACGACGGCGTCGGGGCCGACACGTTCGAGGCGAGCATCGCCTCCACCGCGGTGCGCGGCACCGTCGTCCTGTTCGGCGCGGCCAGCGGCCCGGTCCCACCGTTTGACCTGCAACGGCTGAACTCCGCCGGTTCCCTACATGTGACCCGCCCGTCGCTGGCGCACTTCATCTCCGACCCGGGCGAGTTCGAATGGCGGACCGGCGCGCTGGTGGCCGCCATCGCCAACGGCAGCGTGACGGTCCGCGTCGGCGCCCGGTACGCGTTAGCCGACGCCGCGCAAGCACATCGAGACCTGGAATCGCGGGCGACGACGGGTTCGATCGCGCTGATGGCCTGACCCGACCCGGGTTCGGCTAAGAGCTCAGGAGAAGTACGACGCGATGGTCGGCAGGTGGAAGACCGCGTCGACGGCCAGGCCGCAGAACAGCAGGGCGAGGTACTCGTTGGACTGCAGGAACACCTTCAGCGGGACGACTTCCTGGCCCGCGCACGTGTCGCGGTACAACTTCCACACGCGCTGGGCGAACCACGCACCGGCGAGCACGGCGACGGAGGCGTAGATGAGGCCCGCGGCGGGGATGAGGCACAGCGACGCGATGACGGTCGCCACGGTGTAGATCACCATCTGACGGGTGACCTGTTCCTCGGTGGCCACCACCGGGAGCATCGGTACTCCCGCAGCCTCGTAGTCCTCGCGGTAACGCATCGCCAGTGCCCACGTGTGCGGCGGCGTCCAGAAGAAGATCACCAGGAACAGCACCACCGGCTGCCAGCTCAACGACCCGGTCACCGCAGCCCAACCGACCAGGGTGGGCATGCACCCGGCGGCGCCGCCCCAGACAACGTTCTGCGAGGTGCGGCGCTTGAGGATCAGCGTGTAGACGCCGACGTAGAAGGCGATGGTGATCATCACCAGCACCGCGGCCAGCAGGTTGGTGAAGAACCACAGGACGACGAACGAGGCGATGCCGAGCACGATGCCGAACACCAGCGCGGCGCGCGGGGTGACGGCGTGGCGGGCCAGCGGCCGGCGCTGGGTGCGGCGCATCTTCTGGTCGATGTCCGCGTCGGCGACCATGTTCAGCGTGTTGGCGCTCGCGGCGCCCAACCATCCGCCGATCAGCGTCGCGGCGATCAGGCCGATGTCGACGGTGCCGCGGTGGGCCTGCAGCATCACCGGGATCGTCGCGACCAGCAGTAGTTCTATGACGCGCGGCTTGGTCAGCGCGAGGTAGGCACCGAGGACGGTGCGCACCCGGTGCTGCGCGGGATCGTCGGTGCCGTGATCGACAACCGGGCTGTCCACGCCCGTGCGCTCACTGCTCAACACATCACTCCGCTTGTCCGACAAGGCTGTTCACCACCGGGTGTCGAGGGACCCCGGGCCGCGCTACTACGAAGTGTAGACCCGGGTCCGCACGGCGACGGAATCGCACCTGCCCGGCTCAAGCTCCGCCAAACCATCATGCCTCCCTACGTGCGCTGATCGCAGCCGCTCGGACTAGGCTGGATCCGACCCCACCACCCCATTCCAGGAGAACGCACCGCCGTGGTCCACGCAGACGAGATCGCCAAGCTCACCAAGCCCGCCCATCCCGACGATTGGACCGAGCTGGACACCAAGGCGGTCGACACCGCGCGGCTGCTTGCCGCCGACGCGGTGCAGCGCTGCGGCAGCGGCCATCCGGGTACCGCGATGAGCCTTGCACCGCTGGCCTACACGCTGTTCCAACGGGTGCTGCGCCACGACCCCACCGATCCGGAGTGGGTGGGCCGTGACCGCTTCATCCTGTCGTGCGGGCACTCCAGCCTGACGCTGTACGTGCAGCTCTACCTGGGTGGCTTCGGCCTGGAGCTGGGCGACCTAGAGGCACTGCGCACGTGGGGCTCGCTGACGCCGGGCCACCCCGAGTACCGCCACACCAAGGGCGTCGAGATCACCACCGGCCCGCTCGGGCAGGGCCTGGCGTCGGCGGTGGGCATGAGCATGGCCAGCCGCTACGAGCGCGGCCTGTTCGACCCCGACGCCGCTCCCGGCACCTCCCCCTTCGACCACTTCATCTACGTCATCGCCTCCGACGGCGACATGGAGGAGGGCGTCACCAGCGAGGCCAGCTCGCTGGCGGGCACCCAGGAGCTGGGCAACCTCATCGTCTTCTACGACCAGAACCAGATCTCCATCGAGGACGACACCGACATCGCCCTGACCGAGGACGTCGCGGAGCGTTACCGGGCCTACGGGTGGCATGTGCAGAGCGTCGACGGCGGCGAGAACGTCATCGGCATCGAGGCAGCCGTCGAGGCGGCCAAGGCCGTCACCGACCGCCCGTCGCTGATCTGCGTGCGCACGGTCATCGGTTACCCGGCGCCGACCAAGATGAACACCGGCGCCGCCCACGGAGCCGCGCTGGGCGCCGACGAGATCCGGGCCACCAAGGGACTCCTCGGCTTCGACCCCGAGGTCGACTTCAACGTCGCCGACGACGTGATCGCCCATACCCGTGAGCTGGCGAGCCGGGCTGCCACCGTCCGCGCCGAGTGGACCGCCGGCTTCGACGCCTGGGCCGCCGGCTCCCCCGAGCGCAAGGCACTCTTCGACCGTCTGCACGCCCACGAACTGCCCGACGGTTGGCGCGATGCACTCCCGACCTGGGAAGCCGGCGAGTCCGTTGCCACGCGCAGCGCCTCGGGCAAGGTCCTCGGCGCCCTCGGCCCGGTCCTGCCGGAGCTGTGGGGCGGCTCGGCCGACCTCGCCGGCTCCAACAACACGACGATCGCCGGCGCCAAGTCCTTCGGCCCGACGGCGATCTCCACGTCGACGTGGAGTGCCGAGCCGTACGGACGCACCCTGCACTTCGGCATCCGCGAGCACGCGATGGGCGCGATCCTGTCCGGCATCGTGCTGCACGGCCCGACCCGCGCCTACGGCGGGACGTTCCTGCAGTTCGCCGACTACATGCGTCCGGCGGTGCGCCTGGCCGCGTTGATGGAGATCGACCCGGTCTACGTGTGGACCCACGACTCCATCGGCCTCGGCGAGGACGGCCCGACCCACCAACCGATCGAGCACCTCGCCGCGCTTCGCGCCATCCCCCACCTCGACGTGGTGCGCCCCGCCGATGCGAACGAGACGGCCCACGCCTGGGCCACCGTGCTGACCCGCCGGAATCGTCCGGCAGGCCTCGCACTGACACGCCAGAACGTGCCGGTGCTCGAGGGCACGTCGGCCGAGGGGGTCGCCGCTGGCGGCTACGTCCTCGTCGACGCGGAGAACGGCAGCCCCGACGTCGTGCTCATCGGCACCGGCTCGGAAGTCCAGTTGGCCGTCGCGGCCCGCGAGGAGCTCGCCAAGGCGGGTATCGCCGCCCGCGTCGTGTCCATGCCGTGCGTCGAGTGGTTCGACGAGCAGCCGCAGTCCTACCGTGATTCCGTCCTGCCGCCGAGCGTGCGGGCCCGTGTCGCGGTGGAGGCCGGCATCGCGATGCCGTGGTACCGATTCGTCGGCGACGCCGGCGAGATCGTGTCCATCGAGCACTACGGCGCCTCGGCCGGGTACGAGGTGCTGTACGAGAAGTTCGGGGTGACCACCGCCGCCGTCGTCGAAGCGGCGCAGCGGTCGGTCACCAACGCGAAGTAACCGGCGACACGGCCGGCGACAAACGAGGAGAAACCATGAGCACCAACGAGCGCCTCGCGGAACTCAGCGAAGCCGGCGTATCGGTCTGGCTCGACGACCTGTCGCGCGATCTGCTGCGGTCCGGACGTCTGGCCGAGCTGATCGCAACCCGATCGGTCGTCGGCGTGACGACCAACCCGTCGATCTTCCAGGCCGCGCTGTCGGCCGGTGACAGTTACGCCGAGCAGGTCGCCAAGCTGGCCGCCGACGGCTCCGACGTCGACACGGCGATCCGGATCATCACCACCGACGACGTCCGCGACGCATGCGACGTGTTCGCCCCGGTCTTCGTCGAATCCGACGGTGTCGACGGTCGGGTGTCGATCGAGGTCGACCCGCGCCTGGCCCACGACACCGAAGGCACCGTCGCCCAGGCGATCGAGCTGTGGCAGGCCGTCGACCGACCCAACCTGCTCATCAAGATCCCGGCCACCAAGGCGGGCCTGCCCGCGATCACCCGCGTCCTCGCCGAGGGCATCAGCGTCAACGTGACGCTGATCTTCTCGGGTGAGCGCTACGGCGAGGTCATCGACGCCTACCTCGACGGCCTCGACGCCGCGCTGGTCGCCGGTCGCGACATTTCCGACCTGCACTCGGTGGCGTCGTTCTTCGTCTCCCGCGTGGACACCGAGATCGACAAGCGCCTCGAGGTGATCGGAACGCCGGAGGCCCTCGCCCTGCGCGGCAAGGCTGCGCTGGCCAACGCCCGCCTGGCCTATGCGCGCTACCTCGATGTCTTCACCCGCGAGGTCCGCTTCCCCGACCTCGCGAGCCAGGGCGCACGCCCGCAGCGGGCGCTGTGGGCCTCGACCGGCACGAAGAACAAGGATTACGCCGACACTCTGTACGTGTCCGAGCTCGTCGCCCCCGACACCGTCAACACCATGCCGGGCGCGACGATGGAGGCTTTCGCCGACCACGGCTGGGTCGACACCGCCTCGATCATCGGCCAGGAGGCCTCGGCCCGCGAGCAGATGGCTGCGGTCGCCGCCGTCGGGGTCGACCTCGACGACGTGTTCGCCGTCCTCGAGGACGAGGGCGTCACCAAGTTCATCGATGCGTGGACCGACCTCTTGGCCGCGACGTCGGGCCAGTTGAGCGCCAAGGCCTGAGACCGGTGGCATCCGGCGCGTCCCGCAGCCACCGCAACCCGCTGCGCGACGAGCGTGACAAGCGCCTGCCCCGCATCGCGGGGCCCTGCAGCATGGTGATCTTCGGCGTCACCGGCGACCTCTCGCGCCGCAAGCTGATGCCGGCGATCTACGACCTGGCCAACCGTGGGCTCCTGCCCAGCGGCTTTGCGCTGGTCGGGTTCGCCCGCCGCGACTGGGCCGACGAGGATTTCGCCAAGATCGTGTACGACGCGGTCCGTGCGAACGCGCGCACACCGTTCCGCGAGGACGTCTGGCGGGAGTTGTCGGCCGGGTTCCGATTCGTCCAGGGCACCTTCGACGACGACGACGCGTTCGCGCGTCTTGCCTCGACGCTGACCGCCCTCGACGAGGTCCGCGGCACCGACGGTAACCACGCCTTCTACCTCTCGATCCCGCCGGCCGCGTTCCCGGTGGTGTGCGATCAGCTCAAGCGCTCCGAGTTGGCCCAACCGCACGATGGGCGGTGGCGCCGCGTCGTCATCGAGAAGCCGTTCGGGCACGACCTGGCGAGCGCGCGCAAACTCAACGCCGTCGTGAACAGCGTCTTCCCCGAGCATTCGGTGTTCCGCATCGACCACTACCTCGGCAAGGAGACGGTTCAGAACATCCTGGCGCTGCGCTTCGCCAACCAGCTTTTCGACCCGGTGTGGAGCGCGCACTACATCGACCACGTGCAGATCACCATGGCCGAGGACATCGGCCTGGGCGGGCGCGCCGGCTACTACGACGGGATCGGGGCGGCTCGCGACGTCATTCAGAACCACCTGCTGCAGTTGTTGGCACTGGTGGCGATGGAGGAGCCCGTGTCCTTCGCACCCGCGGAGTTGCAGGCCGAGAAGATCAAGGTGCTGTCGGCGACCCGCAATATCGCGCCGCTGGACGAGAACTCCGCCCGCGGGCAGTACGGCCCGGGGTGGCAGGGCAACGAGAAGGTGTGCGGCCTGCTGGAGGAAGAGGGTTTCGCGAAGGATTCGACGACCGAGACGTACGCGGCGATCGCCCTGGAGGTCGACACGCGGCGCTGGGCGGGCGTCCCGTTCTACCTGCGCACCGGAAAGCGACTGGGCCGCCGCGTCACCGAGATCGCCTTGGTCTTCAAACGCGCGCCGCACCTGCCGTTCGATTCGACGATGACCGCCGAGTTGGGCCAGAACGCACTGGTCATCCGGGTGCAGCCGGACGAGGGCGTCACGCTGCGTTTCGGCTCCAAGGTCCCCGGCTCTTCGATGGAAGTTCGTGACGTCAACATGGACTTCAGTTACGGCGAGGCGTTCACCGAATCGTCCCCCGAGGCCTATGAGCGCCTCATCCTCGACGTCCTGCTCGGTGAGCCGTCACTGTTCCCGGTGAATGCAGAGGTCGAGTTGTCGTGGCAGATCCTCGACCCGGTGCTGGAGGCCTGGGCCAAGAAGGGCACGCCGGAGACCTACGAGTCGGGCACCTGGGGTCCGGCGAGCGCCGATGAGATGCTCGCGCGCACCGGGAGAAGCTGGAGGCGACCGTGATCAAGCGCCTTGACGACACGTCCACGAGCGAAGTCTCCAAACAGCTGGTCCGCATGCGCGACAGCGGCGGCGCGGTCACCCTCGGCCGCGTACTGACGCTGATCGTGAAGACCGAGCCCGGCGACGACACCGAGGCGGCGATCGCCGCGGCCAACGAGG
>DLKD01000152.1:4667-24143 GCA_002477755.1 Gordonia sp. UBA7599 | reverse complement strand
TGCGGCCGAAGCCGGTGGCGATCTCGTCGAAGACCAGCAGCACGCCGGCCTCATCGCAGGCCTGGCGCAGCACGGCCAGATAGCGGGGGTCGTGGAACCGCATCCCACCGGCACCCTGGACGACCGGCTCGACGATGACGGCGGCGAGCTCATCGGCGTGCGCGGCGATGGCCGACCGCAGGGCCTGCGCGTATCGATCGTCGTAGGTGGCCGGTGGCGCGTCGACGAAGACCTGGTCGGCCAGGACGTCGGTCCACATCGCGTGCATACCGCCGTCGGGGTCGCACACGCTCATCGGCGTGAAGGTGTCGCCGTGGTAACCCCCGCGCCAGGTCAGCAACCGTGTCTTGGAATGCCTACCCATCCCCCGCCAGTACTGCAGCGCCATCTTCACCGCGACCTCGACCGACACCGAGCCCGAATCACAGAAGAACACCTTGTCCAGCCCGGCCGGGGTGATCTCGACGAGCCGCGCGGCGAGTTCGATCGCCGGGCGGTGGGTAAGGCCGCCGAACATCACGTGGCTCATCGCGCCGAGTTGGTCGATCGCCGCCGCGTCGAGCACCGGGTGGTGGTAGCCGTGGATCGCGGCCCACCACGAGCTCATCCCATCGACGAGCCGACCCGCCTCGGTCTCCAGATACACGCCGTCGGCGGAGTGCACCATCAGCGGCGCCACGGCCGCCGGCATCGCACCGTATGGGTGCCACACGTGCTCGGCGTCGATCTGCGCCGCCGTCGCCGCGATCGAAGGTGCCATGGGCTCGATCCTCCTCGGCGTCGTGGGCGGTAGGACGCTCGATTCCTGGTAGGGCGTCCTGTACACCGTACAGGGCCGGTGTGCCGGCTCTCACACCCACCCGCTACGGTGGGCGGATGGCGATCACCCGGACGGATGTGCTGGCGGCCGCGCGGGAGGTCCTGCGCCGGCACAGCCTGGCTGACCTGTCCATGCGCCGACTTGCCACCGAGTTGGGCGTCTCGCCCAATGCGCTCTACTGGCACTACCCCGACAAGCAGACGCTGCTCGCCGCCCTCGGCGACGACATCCTCGCCGATGTGACCGCACCCGCCGACGACCTGGAGTGGGACGAACGGCTCGAATCGGTGGCCCGCGCGATGCGCGCGAGCCTGTGCGCGGTCCCCGACAGCGCCGAGGTGGTGTCATCAGGCTGGTCGAGCGGGTTATCGACGATGGCGGTGCTCGACCACCTCACCGATGCGGCACGCGACGGCGGCTTGTCGGCATCCGCGCGGCGAGGCCTGGTGACCGCAATCGCCCAGCTCGTCATCGGGCTCACGATCGAGCAGCAGACCCGCCAACAGATGGAGCGCCTGGGCGTCACCGGGCCCGGCGATCGCGACTACGACGCGGAGTTCGCCGACGCCCTGGCAATCGTCCTCGCCGGCGCCCGTCAGGTCCGCGCCGCGCAGACCGTCGCAACCGCCGCCTCGTAGAGTCTGCGGCACCGGCTCGCAACCCTCTGGCCTGAGCGTTCTCTCAGGTTGATCGTGGTATCTTCGCTCACCGTGGTGGACCCTGGAAGCACGCTCGACGCAAAGCCGGGCAAGCCGGACACCGGTGCCAAGACGGCCGCTGCGCCCTACCGCGCGGACCTCGACGGGCTGCGCGGCGTCGCGATCCTCTTAGTGGCCTGCTTCCACATCTGGTTCGGCCGCGTTTCCGGCGGTGTCGACGTCTTCCTGGCGCTGTCGGGCTACTTCTTCATCGGGTCGCTGCTGCGCCACGCCATCACCGCTCAATCGCCACGGATGACCTATCGCGACACGCTGGACCCGTGGCCTCGCATCTCCCGACTTCTCAAGCGCCTCCTGCCCGCGCTCTACACGATGCTGATCGGCGTTGCGGTGCTCACCGTCGTCGTTATCGGCCAGAGCCGCTGGATCGATATCGGCAAGCAGATCGTCGCGTCGGCGCTGTACTACCAGAACTGGTTCCTCGCCAAGAACTCCCAGGACTACCTGGCGGCGAGTTCGACGAACAGCCCGCTGCAGCACATCTGGTCGATGTCGGTGCAAGGCCAGTTCTTCCTGGGCATGATGCTCATCGCGCTGTTCAGCGCGGGGCTGCTCAAGCTCTTCGCCAAGCCCCTGGCCCGCATCGGCACCGAGCGCGGCGTGCGGTTCCTCGTCGGGCTCGGCGTCCTCGGTCTGGCCGCACTGTCGTTCTACTGGGCGGCGATGCGCCACGGCGTCGACCAGCCGTTCAACTACTACGACACCTTCTCGCGCGCCTGGGAACCGCTGGCCGGCGGGTTGCTCGCCATCTGGATGCCGCGGACACGGGTGCCCAACTGGCTCCGCAACGCCGTCGGCGTGATCGCACTGGGTCTCATCCTGACCTGCGGATGGTGGCTCGACGGTGTCGCGGAGTACCCCGGACCGTGGGCGCTCGTCCCGGTCGGGTCGACGATCGCCCTGATCTGGGTGGGCGCGACCGCCCTGACCCATCCGCTCCCCGACGGCCAGACCCAGCCGCAGCCGGAGGTGTCGAGGATGCTCGCCACCCCTCAGGGGATTTGGTTGGGCAACATCGCCTACTCCCTGTACCTGATCCACTGGCCGCTGCTGATCTTCTACCTGACCTGGCGCGACAAGAACCACGCGAACTTCGTCGAGGGCACGGCGCTGCTGGTCCTGTCGGTGCTGCTGGCATGGCTGTGCAAGCGCTACATCGAGGACCCAGTGCGCTACTCGCGACGCCCGGTCCCGCTGCGCGGCACGGCAACTCCGGCGACAGCACCCAATGTGGCCCGCAGCCGCAGCTGGGTACGCCGCCATGTCCTGACCTACAGCACCGCCGTGATGGCGCTGCTGCTCGTCGGCGTCACCGCGGTCGGGGTCGGCGGAAAGGTCTGGGCGTGGCACGTCATGTCCCAGCGCGTGGACACCCGCACCCTCAACCCGCACGAGTACCCCGGTGGGCGAGCACTCTTGGACGGATGGCCCGTACCCGACCGACCGCCGCGCCCGGCGCCCAACGTCGCGGAGTTCGATTTCCCCGAGACCAGCACCGACGGCTTCATGTCGAACTTCCTCGATAACGAGATCCACGTCGGCGTGTATGGCGATCGCAACGCCAAGCGCACCATCGCGCTGGCGGGCGGTTCCCACGCGGAGATGTGGATCTCCGCGATGGACATCCTGGGCAAGCGGTACGGATTCAAGGTGAAGACCTACCTCAAGATGGGTTGCGCGCTGACCACCGAGCGGATCCCGAAGAAGTCGGGCACCGACAACCCCTACCCCGAGTGCTATGACTGGGGCCAACGCGTCGTCGCCGCTATCATCGCCGACAACCCCGACGCGGTGATGACGACGACGACCCGACCGCGCGACCGCGCCCCCGGCGACTGGATGCCCGACGCCTACAAACCGATCTTCGAATCCTTCATGGACGCCGGTATCCCGGTGATCGGCGTGCGGGACACCCCGTGGCCGCGCGACAAGCACGGCGAGGGTTTCATCACCCCGGTGTGCCTGTCGGAGGGCGGCGACGCGATCAGTTGCGGCACACGTCGCGCCTCGGCCCTCTCGCCGACCGATCCGTCGATCCCGTTCGCGCAAGCCCATCCGAAGCTGTTCCACCGTGTCGACATGACCGCTGGCGTGTGCGATGCCGTCTGGTGCCCCGCGATCGTCGGCAACATCGTGGTGTACAAGGACTACCACCACCTGTCGGCGACCTACGTCCGCAGCCTCACCGACGAGTTGGGCCGCCAGCTCCGCGAACAGATCGACTGGATCGGTGAGCACTGACCGGTACAGTCGAGACTGTGGCGAAAAATGAACCGCCCGTAGCGACTTATCGGGTCCAGCTCAGCCCTGATTTCGGATTTCCCGAACTCCGCAAGGTCCTCAAGCCCATCGCCACGCTCGGTGTGAGTCATCTGTATCTCTCGCCGATCCTCGCCGCCATGCCCGGCTCGACCCACGGATACGACTGGTCGCCACCGGCACGCATCAGCCCGGAACTGGGCGGACCCGAGCAGTTCCAACGACTGTGCGCATCGGCTGCCAAACGGGGTCTCCGGCTGATCATCGACATCGTCCCCCAGCACGTCGGGATCGCCGATCCGGCCGCCAATCCCTGGTGGTCCGACGTGTTGCGCCACGGCCTCGAGTCGCCCTACGCGGCCTGGTTCGACCTGCTGCCCTCCCCCGAGGGCATCATCGAACTCCCCGTCCTCGGCGAGGACGGCCTAGCCGCGCTGACCCTCGACGCCGAGCACAACCTCGTCTATCACGAACGGGTGTTCCCGACCGCCCCCGGGACGGTGGAACCCGGCGACGACCCGGCATCGGTTGCCGCACGCCAGCACTACCGCCTACTGCCCCATGCCAGTGGCCGCTACGGCTACCGGCGTTTCACCGACGTGACCGACCTGGCTGCGCTGAGGCTCGACCAGCCGCAGGTGTACGAGGCGACCCACGGATGGCTGCGCGACCTGATCGAACAGGACCTCATCGACGGTGTGCGCGTCGACAACCTCGACGGCATCGCCTATCCCCGCGCCTATCTGGATCGCCTGCGCGAGGACTTGGGGCCCGACCGGTTGATCTACGCCGAGACAATGCTGGCACCGCTGGAACCGTTCGACGCCGGCACCGCTTCGGACGGCACCACCGGCTATGAACAGCTCGCGGTCGTCTGCGCCCCGTTCACCTCGCACGCCGGACTCAGCGAACTCACCGAGCTGGCGGAGGTGACCACCGGTATCGCCGGGGACTCGACATGGATGCTGCTCGAGCAGAAGAAGCTCAAGCACGAGGCCCTCGCGCAGCACTACAGCACCGAACACGCGCGCCTGGCGGTCACACTCGCCGAGGCGATCGGTGAGGGCACCCCGTCGATTACCGACCTGTGCACCGTCACCGCCGAGATGATCGCCCTCATGCCGGTCAACCGGCCCGATCAGCACGTCGGCTCGGGGCTGATCGCCGAGATCGGCGAACTCGTTGCCGACGCTGACCCGCTGGTACGCGAAGCCGTCCCCCACGTCGTCGAGGCCATCGAGACCGCCCCCGCCGCAGCCGCACAGCTGGGACAGCTCTGCGCGTCGGTGTACGCCAGCGCTGTTGAGAAGAAACTGTTCTATCGCAACCCCCGCCTGGTCTCACTCAACGAATTGGGCTGCCAGGCGTGGCTCGGGCTGCCCGAACTCTCGACCTTCCACAACGCCAACCATGAGCGGGCCGCACGCTTCCCGCGCGCCCTCACCACCCTGTCCACCCACGACACGTTGCGCAGCGAGGACGTCCGCGCCCGGGTCAGCATGCTCTCCCAGGTCCCGCAGCGGTGGGCACTGCTGGTGAACCAACTCACCCGAGCCGTCCCGCCGCCGGATGCCACTATTGGGGCCTTCCTGCTGCAGAACCTCTTCGGCGCATGGCCGGTCGACGACGACGGCCCGATCCAGCCCGATCAGCAGTGGCGTGAACGGATGGCGGCGTACGCGGTGAAAGCGGCGCGCGAGGCCGGCGAGGTGTCGTCGTGGGCGCGGCCGAACGTGTGGCTGGAGGATCGCCTCGTCGAGTGGGTGGACCGGGTCACCGACGAGTCGGTCAACACCCCTCTCATGGAACTGGTCGCCCTCACCTTTGGCCCGTGGCGCGCCGACGCGGTGGCGCGCAAGGTCGTCAGCCTGCTCTGCCCAGGCGTCGGTGACATCTACCAGGGCAGTCAATGGTGGACAGATTCGCTCGTCGACCCCGACAACCGCAGGCCCGTCGACTACCAGCAGAGCCTGGACCACCAGAAAAGCCAGGCGATCATCGCGGCACTCGCGGTGCGGCGGCGCCACCCCGACTCGTTCCGCACCGGCTCCGGCTATATGGCGCTGACCGCCTCCGGCGCAGCTGCCGAACGAATTCTGGCCTTCGGCCGCGGCCCCTCACCCGACGATGGGCCACGCGTCATCGTGGCCTGCGCGCGCCACACTTACAGCTTTGCCCACGAACCCAAGGAGAGCACCTTCCTGCCCCTGCCCGACGGAACCTGGATCGACCGGGGGGGCAACCGCAAGTTCGCCGGAGACGTGGCGATCGCCGACCTCCTCGACGGCGGCCGACCGATTGTCGTCCTGGAACGAAAATAGTCTGCGGAAGGCGCCCCGGACGACCGGTCCGACTAGCGCGGCGCGGGTGCTCCGGGGGCGGGTGCACCCGGTTGCGGGTTCACCCCGGTGGCGCTGAAATCCCCGACCCCCTTGGACTCGGCCACCAACCACTTGCCGCCCTCGCGGCGCAGCTGCAGGCGCAGCGCGACAGTGCGCTTCTGAGGAGTCGGCGACAGGTTGGAGGTACCGGTGGCGGTGACGATCATCAGCGTCGTCGCCTCGTCGCCCTCGATCCGCTCCACCGCAGCGGTGTCGACCTTCGCCGTCGCCTTGATCCCCTGTTGGCGCACGGCCGCGGCCGACTCCTTACGGTCCTGGCTCAGCTCTTCGCGCATCTTGCCGGTCACGAGCGGCCCCTGGACCTCCTTGGCCTGGTCGATCTTGTCCGCACTCGTGTATTCGATACTCGTCACGATGAACTTGCTGGCTGCCGCCTTGACCTCGTCGAACGCCTTCAGCTGCTGACGCGCCGAGTACCAACCCCAGCAGGCGACCACGAGTAGCACTGCGACCGCGAGCGCTGCGACCGCCTTCGCCGCTTTGCGCAGCGTCTCGGCGTTGACCGTCAGGGAGAACTCGCGGCTACCCGACTCGTTGGCGACCGACTCCTTCGCCGGCGAGGCAACAGCGGCGGCAGTCTTGCCCGCTCGATCCGCCGTGCTGGTCTTCTCCTCGGCCTCGGCGGCACCATCTGCGCCGGTGTCCGCGGTGTCGGCGGTGTCGTCGCTATCACCCGGGTCGTCGACCTCGGCGGGCTTGGGAGCCGACTTCTTCGCCGTCGGACGTGCGGAAGCCGCCGACCGGGACTTGCGTTTGACCGACGTCAAGTCGTCGCGCTCGGAATCATCGTCATTCTTGGCAGAGGGCGCCATGCATCCTTCTTCGGGTCTTGTCGGTCGCTACACGCACGCCGCCCCGCGCTCCGGGCGCGGGCACCTGGCGGCTCGGTCGCCGCCAACCTACCGGTCGAGCGGGACCGTCCGGGCGTTGGGATCGAAATTCGGCGGCGGACCGGCCGTGTCGTCCCCGGGCGGGCGTGGCGCATTCGCGGCACCGCGGATCTGCTGGTTGGGATCCTCGGTGACGCAGTACAGGTTGAGCGGGATCGTCAGTTCCTGAATTCTCGTCGGCCGTGTCGGCATCACCGGGTAGTTGCACGATGGCCGCGGGTACACCGAGCCCATCGCCCACCAGGCGCCGTTGTGGAACATCGACAGCGACTTGGAGCTGGCATCGCGGATCGACGGCAACAGGGCGGCGATGGCCGGGGCGCGCAGCGAACCCTGCCGGGCGATTTCACGGAACTGCTTGAGGACATCGGTGATCGGATCGCGGATCTCGTTGAGAGAGCCGGTCAGGCTGGTCACCTGGGTGGCGCCGTTACCCAGCAGCGTGCGCAGCTCCTTGTCCGCCGCCATCGCTGCATTGATGACCGCGGATCCGCCGCCGACGAGGCGCTGCAGATCCGGCTGTATCCCGCTGGACGTGTTGAGGATCGCTCCCGCGTTGTTGATGAGGTTCTGGGTCTGCGGCAACACCTTGTAGAGGTCGGCGAACACGGTGCCCGCCGAGTCCAGCAGCACACGCAAGTCGTTGCCGTCGTGACCCCGGCCCAGCGCGATGTCGAGTTGTTCGATGGTCCGCGAGAGCTTGGCCGGGTCGATCTGATCGACCACCTTCAGAGTCGTCTCCAGCATCTTCGGGAACGGGATGGCCACCGATGCCTGCGACTTGGGGACGACGTCGCCGTTGCGGAAGTACGGCCCGTCCGACGTCGTCGGCCGGAAGTCGAGGAACTGCTCACCGGCCGCCGACAATCCGCTGGCCCGCACGATCGAGTTGCGGTTGATCTTGTGGCCGTCCTCGATGGTCACCTTGGCAGCGACATGATCGGGGTGCACCTGGATGCTGTCGACGGTGCCGATCCGCGCACCGCGCAGGTAGACGTCCGACGTCGTCTGAATTCCACCGGAGTTGGGCAGTTCGACGGTCAATCCGTACGTTTTGGCCAGCGGGCGCCACCCCAGCGACCCGAACGTCAAATACGCCAGGCCGAGGAGCATCACGAGCACCAGCCCGATATTGCCGGCGAGCACCGAGTGCTTCTTGAGCAAGGCAATCATCCGCAGCACCCCTTCGTCCCGGTCAGCTGCGCAAGAATGCGCGTCAGCGTCTGCTCAAGCGCCTTGGTGCCCTCATCGAGGTCGCGCAACTCGGGGAAGCGCGACGCTGCGTCGAATCCGGTGCCCGGCGTCAGGTAGTACACGCGCGTCGACACCGTCGCCGCTGAGGTCCTCGTGGTCTTGGACCACTTGGGCAGCAGCGCATGCAGGTTGTCGACGAGCCCTTCGATGGAGCCGGTCGCCTCGTTCAGACCACTCAGCGCGACGGCCAGGGAATCCACCAATTCGATGGTGTTGCCCTGGGTGGTGTTGAGGAAGTCGGTCGTGGCGGCGGTGACCTTGTTCGTCTTCTCCATGGTCGCGAGGATTGCCGACATCTGGTCGTTCACCGTGTTGATCGCAGCGGGCAGTTTCGCGATCGCCGCCTGGATCTGGGGGCGGCCGGCTGCGATCTGCGCCGTGAGGTTGCTGGTCAGCAGCATCGACTTGTCGACCTGCGCGGCGTTGGCGTTGAGCCGGGAAATGGCGGTGGTGAAGCCGTTGACCACACCGATGAGGTCTTTGTGGTCGGCTGGCGTGGTGCCGATGGCCGCGGCCAGCTCGGTGATGATGGTCTGCAACGACCCCAGCGAGCCGCCGTCGACCGAGGCCGCGGCGGAGATGAGCAGGTCCTCGACCGTGGCCGCGGCACCCGTGGTGCCGGTCAACTCACTGCCGTTGACCGCCGACGGACCGGCCTTGTCGGGCTCGGGCGGCTGCAAGGCGACGAAGACGTCGCCCAACGGCGTGGCCTGACGCAGCTCGGCACCGGTGTTGATCGGCAGTTTGACGTTCTTGCTGACGACCATCGTGACGTAGGCGCGGTAGTCCTTGGCCACGATGTTGGTCACCATGCCCACGTCGGTACCGCGCAGTCTCACCTTGGCGCGCGCAGGCAAGTTCAGCGCGTTGTCGAAACTGGTGCGGACCGTGATGCCGTCGCCGACACCGCCCGGCGCTGGGAGCGGAATCTGCTCGACGGTGAGGCCCGGGAGCTTGCTGCATCCTGAGAGTGCCAGTGTGGCCGCGATCGAGACACACAGTGCGGTGCGCGTTGCCCTGGTAGTCATCTAGCCCCCCGCCTTCATGCTCTCGAGGATGGCCGCGAAGATGCCCATGTCCGGCCCGAAGTCCTTCAGCTGGCCGGTGCGGCAGCCGTTCGCCTGCAGGTTGATCGATTCGCAGAACCGCGCCAACATCTGGTTATCCAGAAGCGACTTGTCCAGGAAAACTTGGACGCGCCAGGCGCCCTGCTCCTCCGACACCGAGTTCGACAGGTTCTGGAACAGCAGCGGTCCCAGGTCGATCGTCTCGACGAGCTGCCGGGAGTAGTCGCCGAGATTCTCGGCCAGAGCGGCGAGCTTGCTCATCGACACCCCGACCGTCCCGGAATTGTTCGCGAGGAAGTCGGTGGTATTGCGCAGCATCGCGTTGAGATCGCTCATCGCCGCGACCAGGCCGGGCGACTGGCGGTTCAGGGTGGCGGCGACGTCGGTCACCGAGCTGGAGAACGTCCGCATCTTCGGGTAGTTCGTGACCAGCTTCGATGTGAGTTCGTTGACCATCTTGATGATCTGGACCAGCGCGTCACCGTTATCGGCGGCCAGTTTTCCCGCCTGGCTCATCTGTGTGACGGCATCGGCGAAACGCTGGCCGTTCTGGGCGGTGATGCCGTCGGCGAGGTCCAGGAAGTCGGCCAGCGGACCACGGCCCGCGCCGTCGCCGCCGAACGTCTTCATCAGCGTGTTGACCGAGTCGAAGAGTTCGGCGATCTCGACCGGCGCCTTCGTCTCTTTGATCGTGTCCCCGTTGCGCAGCCGCTCGCCCTGCTCATACACCGGCGACAACTCGACGTGGCGCGTCGTCACGATCGAGGTGTTGACGATCGCCGCGGTCACGTCCTTGGGGACCGGGACCGACTTGTCGACGGTGAACCGGACCTTCACCCGGGCGCCCTCGGGCTTGATATCGGTGATCCGGCCGACCGGCATGCCGAGGACGGCAACATCGTTGCCCTTGTAAAGACCGGCGACGCTGTCGAAATAGGCGGTGACCTCGATGGCCCGACCCAAGGCGGAATTCACCCCGGCCGGCACGAGCGAGCACGACGAGGTGCCCACCGCCGCCGCGACCACTAGCGCCGCTCCGGCGGCCGTGCGCGTTACGCCGCGCCTGCGGTTGGTCAGCATCCGTCCACCACCCGGGCCGTGCACAGCCAGTTGTCGGGGAACAGGCCCCATGGCAGGTATCCGTTCGCGTAAGGGCCGTCGCCGATCACGTTCGTCGTCGCACGTGCCGTGATCGGCAGGATCTCCAGCAGTTTGCGCAGGTTGGCCCGGTTCTTCTCCAAACCGGCCGAAATGGTTTGGATGTTCGCCATCATCGGCGCCAGCTGACCGGCGTTCTGCGCGCCGACCGTCTGCGCATACCGGGTCAGTGCCGCGATGCCGTCGAGCAACCGGGTCACCAGGGCTTCGCGGGTCACGATCTTGGTGGCCAGCTGCTGGCCTTGACCGATGATCAGCGACAACTGCACCTGGCTGTCGTCCACGATCGCGGTCACCGTCTTGGTGTCCCGGATCAACTGGTCGATCTGCCCCTTGCGGCTGGTGATGACCTCCGACATGCGCGCGAGCCCGTCGATCGCCGGTCGCGCCAGCGCCGGAGTACCGGCCAATTGCCGGTTGAGCTGCTGCAGACTCGACGACAAGTCGTCGGGGTCGATCCCGGTGAGGATGGGCGTGCCCGCCTCGATCGTCTTCTGCAGGTCGTAGGGCACGCGGGTGTTCTCCAGACCGAAGCGCTCGTCTTTGAGCTTGTCCGGCGCATCGCCCAGCGAGATGTCGACGTAGCGCTGGCCGAGCAGCGTCGACATCTTGATCTCGGCGGACCCGTTGGACCGCACATCGACATCCTTGTCGACCTTCATCGACACCACGACGTGGTCACGGGCCAGCTTCGTCCCACTGACTTCGCCGACATCGATACCGGCGACCCGGACCTTATCGCCCGAACGGATACCGCCGGCCTGGGCGAAGTCGGCGGTGTAGCCCCGTTTGCCCAGGTGCGCGCCGGCCAGCACGAACGTCGCCACCAGGGCGACCACCAGCACCAAGGCGCCGATCAGGCCGACCACCAACTGCGGCTTCTTGCGGTACATCGACTTGACGCTCATCGGCATGCCTCCGAGTGCGCGGTGCCGCCGACCTTGTTGAACAGGCCCGGCGGGAGCAGCACGTCGCCGAAGGCGACGTCGAGATCACACGCATAGATGTTGAGGTAGGCGCCCTGGCCCATGACCATCGGGAAATGCCCGAGGAAGACGGGCAACTCGACGGCGGCGCGGTCGAGCTTGCCGCCGATGTTGATCAGCTTCCCCGTCGCCAGCTTGGCGTCGCGCCCCGCACTCGCCAGGGAGGCCTGCGTCTGCCCGAGGATGGTGCCGAACCCGGCTGCGGTGCGGCCCACCTGGTCGACCACCTTGCCGAAGGCGGCCGAGTTGGAGTTGAGGCTGGCGACAAGCTCACCGGCGCCCTTCACCAGGTCGCTCATCTGGGTGCCCTGCCGGGAAAGATCAGACATGACGCCTGACAGGTGCGCGACGATGGAGCCGATCACCTGGTCGCGGTCGGCCATGTCGTTGGCCAGTGTGCTGATCTGCGCCACGGTGTTGGTCAACGAGACATTGTCGCCCTGGAGCACCGCGATGATGCCCTGCGACAGACCGTTGACCTGGTCGGCGGTCAGTGTCTCGAACAACGGCTGGAAGCCGGCCAACAGTCGGGTGACGTCGAACGAGTCTTCGGAAGGCTGCTGCAGCCGGGCTCCGGCCGCCAGTGGCGTGTGCGGCTGGCCGTCGACGAGGCTCAACTGGATGTACCGCTGCCCGATGAGATTCTGGTAGCGGATGGCCGCTTTCGTCGCCGCCAGGACGTGTTGGTTGCTGTCGACGGTGAAGTCGACCCGCGCCTTCCCGTTCTCCAACTTGATCGATTCGACGCGACCGACGCGGACGCCGGCCATGCGGACGTCGTCACCGCCGGCTAGGCCCGAGGAGTCGCTGAACACCGCGGTGTAGTCGTTGGTGTGGCGCGGGCCGGTCCGCATCAGCGTCGACCAGATGGTGTAAGTCAACAGCAGCGCGATTACCGCGAACAGGGAGAAGCCGAGGAGCGGCTTGCGGATACTCATCGTCCTCCTTCCGATCGATTCCGGGCACCGGACGGCTGCTGCGCCGACGGCTTGCGCGGCCCTGCCGGCGCGCTGCCGGGCTTCCGGGTGGGCTGGACGCGCGTCGAGTCGACGAGCGGCCCGAGCATCAGGATCTCCGCCGGTGACGGATCACGGCCGAGCATCTTGCGCAGTGTTCCCACATCGGTCCCGGTGGTCACCGAACCAGCGGCCATCCGACGCATGCTGGGCGGGTAGATCATCAACGGACCCGAACTCGTCGGGCCGGTGCCCGTGCCCGGTCCGACGCAGCCCGGTCCGCGCAACTGGCCGTACTTGCCGCCGTTGTACACGGGGCAGTTCTGCCGCGTGTACCGCATGAATGCGCTGAAGCTGACACCCAGGTTCAACTGGGCATGCCCATTGATACCGGTGAACACGGTCTGCGCACGGGCGGCCAGACGGTTGAGTGCGACGATGGCGTCGGGCAGCGACCGCGGCTCGAGGACCGCGGCCCCCACCGTCCGGCTCAGGTCGGTCACCAGCGGCTTGGCGGTGTCACCGTTGGCAGCGAACAGCGCCTGCGCCTCGTCGGTCACACCCTGAGCCGCCGACAGCAAAGCGGTCAGGTTGCGCTGGTTCTCGGCAATGGTCGCGGCCGGGACCACACTCTTGCCGAGTGCGTCGAGCAGTTGCGGTGCCGAGCGTGACAACCCGACGACGGTCGCGTTGAAGTTGTCAAAACCGGGAGGTGCACCAGCCGGGAACAGCGCATTCAGCTGCTCGAAGTATTCGCGCAGCGACTCCGAGAACATGGCGAAGGTAGTACCACCGCCGCGCATCGCGTCGGCGATCGTGGCCAGCACCGCCGACAACTGCTCCGGCGGCACTGCCCGCAGGATGTCGCGCAATTGGTTCTGCGCGTCCTGCAGCGCCAAGGTCTGCTGAGTGGTGTCGGCACTGATGTTGGTTCCAGACACCATCTTCGTCGGCGTAGCCCCCTCCACCGGCGGGATGAGCTCCACCGAGTTCACGCCGAACAGGTTCGACGGGACGGTGCGCGCGGTGACGTTGCCGGGGATGCCGGTCGCCTGCTTCGGATCGAGGTCGATGTGCACGAGGCGCATCTGACCGTCATCGGTCGAGGTCACGCCGCTGACCTCACCGACGATGTAGCCGTTGTAGCGGACGTCGGCAGCACTGACCAGGCCGTCGCCGACGTCCTTGAGGGTCGCGGTGACCGGGACGGTCTTGTCGAAAGTCCCGGTGTAGCGCAGTGCGAGCAGGGTGAGGAGCACGATGATCCCCACCAGGAACGCCAGTCCGCGGAACGTGTAGCTGGTGAGCGACGGATTGCGCCCGGTGGTGTCGATGAACGGCATGGCCTACCCCGAGATCCTGATTCCGGACGACGTGCCCCAGAACACCAGGGTCATGACGAGGTTCGCGAACACGATGACGATGATGGCCAAGCGGATGGCGTGGCCGGCGGCCACGCCGACGCCCTCGGGACCGCCGCTGGCGAAGTAGCCGTAATAGCACTGGATGAAAGTCGTGAGCAGGACGAACACGACAACCTTGAGGAATGACAGCACCATGTCCCACGACAGCAGGAATTGCTGGAAGTAGTAGAGATACGTGCCGTCACCCTGGCCGCTCTGGATCTGGAACATGAACTGGGCGGCAAGGTAGTTCGCCGACAGCGCGATCGCGTACAGCGGCACGATCGACAACACGGCGGCGATCATCCGCGTCGTCACCAGGTAGGGCATCGGGCGGATCGCAATCGCCTCGAGAGCGTCGATCTCCTCGCTGATGCGCATCGATCCGAGCTGGGCGGTGAACCGGCACCCCGCCTGGGCGGTGAATGCCGTCGCTGCAAGGAGTGGCGCGATCTCGCGCGTCGTTGCAAACGACGAGATGGCGCCGACGAGCGGGTCCATGCCCAACAGATGCAACGCTGTGTAGCCCTCGATGCCGACGGTCGCACCGCCCATGACGCCGAGGATGACCATGACACCGACGGTGCCGCCACCGACGACGATGGCCCCGTTGCCCCACGCGATGTCGGCCAGCAGGCGCCACACCTCACCGGCATAGTGCTTGAAGGTGAGTGGTACCGCGCCCAGCGACTTGATCAGGAAGGTCAGCTGGTGGCCCATCCGCACCAACGCGTCGCGCGGGCCTCGGTAGGTGCTCTTGAGGATCTCGACGGGCTTCAGCGCCGGCGGCGTATACCGGGAGGCGGTCATGTCACACCACCTTCGCCGGGATGACGAGCGCGAAGACCTGCGTCATCGCGACGTTGACGGTGAACAGCAGGATGACCGAGTTGACCACGGCGGCGTTCACCGAGTCGGCGACACCGGCCGGACCACCCTTGGTGTTCAGGCCGCGGTCACAGGCGACGATCGCCACGATCGCACCGAAAATCACCGCTTTGATCAGTGCGAACCACAGGTCGGCGGGCCCCGCGAACGACGCGAACGTGGAAGTGTACGAGCCCGGGGTGCCGCCCTGCATGTAGACGTTGAACACGTAGCCGGTGATGAACCCGACGAAGCAGACGAAGCCGCAGAGAAGGAAGCTGACCACCATGGTGGCGAGAAGGCGCGGGGAGATCAGGCGCTGCACCGGGTTCACGCCCATCACCTTCATCGCGTCGATCTCGTCGCGGATGGTGCGCGACCCGAGGTCGGCGGCGATGGCCGAGCCGATCGCGCCGGCCATGATCAGCGCGGTCACCAGTGGGGCGCCCTGACGGATGACGCCGAGGCCGGTCGCGGCGCCCGCGAAGGCGTTCGCACCGATCTGCCCGGCAATGTTGGAGACTTGGATCGACACGATGACGCCGATCGGGATGGCGACCAGCAACGTCGGGAACACCGACGTGCTCGTCATGAAGGCGCATTGGCGGACGAACTCCCCGAACGGGAACTGACGCTTGGCGATGTCAGTGACCAGCGTGCGGAAGACCTCGACGAACATCCCGAGCTGCCGCCCGAAGGTGTCGAAAGAGGCGACGATGTGCTCGTTCCACCACTTTCGCACCCCGGAGGCACGTGCTGGCCTGCGCGGTGTGTCCGTTTCCGGCGTACTTGTGACCACTCCCCTGCCTTCGCTAGTCCATGGCTGCGGTCGTCCACAGTTCGGGCGGTCCCCACCGTCCGAGTCGTCGGCCCCCACGTCGTCATGTGATCACGGCGATAGTCCGACTCCGCAGTAATATACCGTGCTCCCCGACCGCCAACGCGATTTGGGTCACATGACCCGGCCGGGTGTCATGTCAGGTAGCGGTACTCCGGCGAGGCAGGGTCGAGCCGCTGGCACTGCAGCCGCGAAAGCTCCATCCGTTCCAGGAGCGGACCCAGACCTTCCGGCGCGCCCAACTCGACGCCCACCAGCGCCGCACCGGTCTCCCGGTTGTTGCGCTTGACGTACTCGAAGAGCGTGATGTCGTCGTCGGGTCCGAGCACCTCGTCGAGGAATCGCCGCAACGCACCGGGCTCCTGCGGGAAGTCGACGAGGAAGTAGTGCTTGAGGCCGCGGTGCACCAGCGAACGCTCGATGACCTCCCCGTAGCGCGACACGTCGTTGTTCCCGCCGGACACGAGGACCACGACCGCCGACGACTCCGTCAGACCCGATCCGGCGAAGTCGACGTCGTCGAGTGCGGCGGCGGCCAGGGCGCCTGCGGGCTCGGCGATCAACCCCTCGTTCTGGTAGAGCTCGAGCATCGTCGAGCAGATCGCACCTTCGTCGACCTGGGTCACCCGGACCTCGCCGCCCGCGATCGGGGCGCGCGGCGCGACGGTCGTCACCGCCGCTGGATCCCGGCGGTACGGATCGAGGTCGGGATGGGCGGTCACGGTTGGGGCGGTGGCCGCGACGGCGGTGTAGGCGAGTGCCCCCACGCGGCGCACCGCAGCCCCGTCGACGAACGAATCGATCTCGTCGAGGGTGACCGGCTCGCCAGCGACCAGGGCGGCAGCCAGTGACGGCGCTCCGTTCGGCTCGACGCCGAGGATGCGGGTGTTCGGGTCGGTCGCGCACAGATAGGTCATCACCCCGGTCAGACAGCCGCCGCCGCCCACCGGGACGACCGTCAGCGCCGGCGATCCGCCCAGCTGCTCGACGATCTCCCGTGCGATGGTGCCCTGCCCGGCTGCGGTGCGCGGATCGTCGAACGGGTGGATCCACGCCGCACCGGACTGCAGGACGTCGGCGCGTGCGGCGTCGGCCGCGTCATCGTAGGTGTCGCCGGTCTTGACCAGCTCCACGAATTCGCCGCCGTGCCAGGCGATGCGGTCGCACTTCTGCTTGGGCGTGGTCGTGGGCACGTAGATGCGCCCGGGCACCCCCATGGTGCGGCACGCAAAGGCAACGCCCTGGGCGTGGTTGCCGGCGCTGGCGGCGACGACGCCGCGCGCCAGCTCGGCGGCGCCCAGTTGTGCCATCACGTTGTAGGCCCCGCGGATCTTGTAGGACCGCACCGCCTGGAGGTCTTCGCGCTTGAGGTACACCTGCACACCGTGGCGCGCCGATAGCCGCGGGCAGTACTCGAGCGGCGTGACGATCGCCGCGCCCTCGATCCGCTGCGCGGCGGCGCCGATATCGGCGACGGTCGGCAAAGCGGGTTCGTCCCTGGTCGCTGGCATCTGGGTCGGAGCGTCGGTCACGACGCCCATCGTCTCACGCTCCGAGGCAGGCGGGTCCCAGGAGTGCCTTCAGGTCGCCCATGAGCGCCGACGACGGGGTGACCCGCAACGACTCGTTGAGCCGCAGTACCGTCGACCGCTGTTCGCTGACCAGCGTGACGTGCACGTCGGCGGGGCCCGGATGACGACTGAGGACCTGTTTGAGGTCGGTCACACGGTCGGGCGTGCATAGCCTGGCGCTGATCGTGAGGGCGACCGGTTTGGTGGCGCCGACGGCCTTGAGGTCGGGCACCGCCAGGTCGTTGGCGGCGATCATCAGCCCGTCGTCGCGTGCACGGACCTGGGCGCGCACCAACACGATGTTGTCCTGGGCGATATCCATGCCGAAGGCCGAGTAGGCGCGGGGGAAGAAGTAGACCTCCACGCCGCCGACGAGGTCCTCGATCGTCACCGCGGCCCAGGATTCGCCCTTCTTGTTCACCCGGCGGTTGACGCTGGAGATGATGCCGCCGATGGTGATCTGCGCACCGTCGGCCACCTCACCCTCCAACAGGCTGGTGATAGACGTGTCGGTCTGTGCGGAAATGGCATGCTCGACGCCGGCCAGCGGGTGGCCCGACACGTAGAGCCCGAGCATCTCGCGCTCGAGGGCCAGCTTGTGCTTGGACTCCCACTCCTCGTCGGGCACCCGCACCGCGAACACCTCGGCCGCTGCCTCGCCGCCACCCATGTCTCCGAAGAGGTCGAACTGGCCCATTGCCTCGGCCTTCTTGGTGCCCAGCACCGAGTCGACGGCGTCGGCATGGACCAGGAACAGGCCTTTGCGCGGGTGCTCCAAAGAATCGAAGGCCCCCGCTTTGATCAGCGACTCGGTGACTTTCTTGTTGCACGCGCCGACGTCGATCTTCGCCAGGTAGTCCGAGAAGCTGGTGAACTTCCCCTTCTCGGTGCGCGAGGCGATGATCGATTCGACGACCCCGGCCCCGACGTTGCGGATGGCGGCCAGGCCGAAACGGATGTCGGTGCCCACTGCGGCGAAGTTCGGCTGCGACTCGTTGACGTCGGGGGGCAGCACGGTGATCCCCATCTTGCGGCAATCGGCGAGGTAGATCGCCGACTTGTCCTTGTCATCGCCGACCGAGGTCAGCAGCCCGGCCATGTACTCGGCGGGATAGTTCGCCTTGAGGTAGGCCGTCCAGTACGAGACGAGGCCGTACGCTGCGGCGTGCGACTTGTTGAAGGCGTAGCCGGCGAACGGGAGGACGGTGTCCCACAGTGCTTTGATCGCCGGCGCGGAGAACCCGTTGGCGCTCATGCCCGCAGCGAAGCCGTCATAGGCCTCGTCGAGGACTTCTTTCTTCTTCTTGCCCATCGCACGACGCAGATTGTCGGCCTGACCCATGGTGTAGCCGGCGACCTTCTGTGCGATCTGCATGATCTGCTCTTGGTAGACGATCAGGCCGAACGTCTCGGCGAGGATCTCGCGCAGCGGCTCCTCGAGCTCAGGATGGATCGGCTTCACGACCTGCCGGTCGTTCTTGCGGTCGGCGTAGTCGTTGTGCGCGTTCATGCCCATCGGGCCTGGACGGTAGAGCGCGCCGACGGCGATGATGTCCTCGAACGCGGTGGGCGCCATGCGCTTGAGCAGTTCGCGCATGGGCCCGCCGTCGAGCTGGAACACGCCCAGGGTCTGGCCCCGCTGCAGCAGCGCGAACGTGGCGGGGTCGTCCAGCGGCAGCGAGTCCATGTCCAACTCGATGCCGCGGTTGGCCTTGATGTTTTCCAGCGCGTCGTTGATGACCGTCAGGTTGCGCAGCCCCAGGAAGTCCATCTTCAGCAGGCCGATGGCCTCGCACGAGGGATAGTCCCAACCGGTGATGATGGCGCCGTCCTGCGCCCGCTTCCACACCGGGATGGCGTCGGTCAGCGGCTCGTTGGACATGATGACCGCGCAGGCGTGCACGCCGGCGTTGCGGATCAGGCCCTCCAGGCCCAGCGCGGTGTCGTAGATCCGCTTGACGTCGGGGTCGGTCTCGATGAGCGCGCGCACCTCGGCAGCCTCGCCGTAGCGCTCGTGGTCGGGATCGGTGATCCCGTGGACAGAGATGTCCTTGGCCATGATCGGCGGCGGGAGCGCCTTGGTGATCCGGTCGGCGATCGCGAACCCGGGTTGGCCGAACTGCACGCGCGCCGAGTCCTTCAACGCGGCCTTGGTCTTAATGGTGCCGAAGGTGATGACCTGGGCGACTTTGTCCTCGCCCCACTTCTCGGTGGCATAGCGCACCATCTCACCGCGGCGACGGTCGTCGAAGTCGATATCGATATCGGGCATCGACACGCGCTCGG
>DLKD01000152.1:0-4557 GCA_002477755.1 Gordonia sp. UBA7599 | reverse complement strand
GCATCGACACGCGCTCGGGGTTGAGGAACCGCTCGAACAGCAGCCCGTACGGCAGCGGGTCGATGTTGGTGATCCCCAGCGCCCAGGCGACGATCGAACCGGCCGCCGAACCGCGGCCAGGTCCGACGCGGATGCCGACCTCGTGGGCGTGGGCGATGAGGTCGCCGACGACGAGGAAGTAGGCCGGGAAACCCATCTGGATGATGATGTCGAGCTCGCGGTTGGCGCGATCGAGGTATTCCTGCGGGATCTCGGTCCCGGGGAACCGCCGCGTCGCCAGCCCGTTCATGACCTCGGCGCGCAGGAAGCTCGCCTCGCTGTGCTCGGTCGGCACCGGGAACACCGGCATCCGGTCACGGTGGGTGAACACGTCCTCGTAGGATTCGACGCGCTCGGCGATCTCCAACGTCGAGTCGCACGCGCCGGGGACTTCGGAGTCCCACAGGTCGCGCATCTCCTGGGCTGACTTGAGGAAGTACCCGTCACCGTCGAACTTGAACCGCGTCGGGTCCGAGAGGGTCTTTCCGGTCTGCACGCACAGCAGCGCCTCGTGCGCCCCGGCGTCGGCCTGGGTGACGTAGTGGCAGTCGTTGGTCGCGAGCGGCTTGATGCCGAGCTTGCGGCCGATCTCGAGGAGTCCGTCGCGCACGCGGCTCTCGATCTCGATCCCGTGCTCCATCAGCTCGAGGTAGAAGTTCTCCGGGCCGAAGATGTCGCGCCATTTCGCCGCGGCCTCCAGCGCCTGTTGGTCGTGGCCGAGCCGCAGACGGGTTTGCACCTCCCCCGAAGGGCAGCCCGTCGTGGCGATGATCCCCGATGAGTACTGCGCGATCAGTTCGGCGTCCATGCGCGCCCACTTGCCCAATTGGCCCTCGATCGAGGCCAGCGAGGACAGCTTGAACAGGTTGCGCAGGCCGGTGGCGTTCGCCGCGACCATCGACATGTGGGTGTAGGAGCCGCTGCCCGATACATCGTCGGAGCGCTGGTCGCGGGTACCCCACTGCACGCGCTTGGTGGAGAATCGCGACTCCGGTGCGATATAGGCCTCGATGCCGATGATGGGCTTGATCTCGTTGCGGACCGCGACGTTGTAGAACTCGCTGGCCCCGAACATGTTGCCGTGGTCTGTCATCCCGATCGCGGTCATTCCGAGGCGCTTGGCCTCCGCGAAGAGGGGACCGACCTTCGCCGCACCGTCGAGCATCGAATACTCGGTGTGGTTGTGCAGGTGGACGAATGATCGGGCGTCGGTCACGGCGTCCACTCTAGGGTGCCGGTCTGACACCGGCAGGGGACCACGCCAGCGCGTGACGGATGGGACGGAGGTGACTGCGGCTACCCCTCCCGCAGGACGTCAAGCGCGTGCTGCAGGTCGTCAGGGTACTCGCTGACAAACCGCACTTCGCGCCCGTCTGCAGGGTGTGCGAAGGCCAGTTCACGGGCGTGCAGCCACTGCCGATCCAAGCCCAGCCGGGCCGCGAGCACCGGGTCAGCGCCGTAGGTCGGGTCGCCGCAGCACGGGTGGTGCAGCGCCGAGAAGTGCACACGGATCTGGTGGGTGCGCCCAGTCTCCAGGTGCACGTCGAGCAACGACGCCGCCGCAAACATCTCCAACGTGTCGTAGTGGGTGATCGAGGGCTTGCCGCTCGCAGTCACCGCGAATCGCCAATCGTTGCCGGGATGTCTGCCGATCGGCGCGTCGATGGTGCCCGACGGCGGATCGAGATGTCCCTGCACCAGGGCGTGGTAGCGCTTCTCGACGGTCCGGTCGCGGAAGGCCTGCTTGAGAACCGAGTAGGCGTGTTCGGACACAGCCAGGACCATCAGCCCGGACGTGCCCACGTCGAGGCGTTGCACGATGCCCTGACGCTCGGCGGCCCCCGAGGTGGAGACCCGAAAGCCCGCGGCCTCCAGTGCTCCGACGACAGTCGGGCCGCTCCAGCCTTGCGAAGGATGCGCGGCCACGCCGACCGGCTTGTCGACGACGATGATGTCCGAGTCGTGGTACACGACCGCAAGGTCCTCCACGGGGGTGGGCTCGACCCGCAACGGCTGCGCCGGCGCGGGCAGCAGCACGTCGAGCATCGCGCCCACGGGGAGTTTGTCGGACTTGCCGGCCGCTATCCCGTCGACGGTGATATCGCCGGCCGCGGCCAGCTCGGCCGCCGTCGTGCGCGAGATGCCCAGGATCCGTGCCACGCCCGCGTCCACCCGCATTCCGGCGACGCCGTCGGGCACCGGCAAGGTCCGTGACTCACGCACGGGCATCCCCGGTCTCGGCGTCGGCTGCGGCGCTGTCGTCGGCTTGGGCGCTGTCGTCAGCTTGGGTGCTGTCGTCGGCCGGGAACCGGCGGGCGGCCCAGCCACTGCGACCGCCGTCGTAGTCAAACCCGAGGATGGTGAGGATCACCAACAGGACGGCTCCGCACACGACCGCCGAATCGGCGACGTTGAACACCGGCCACCAGCCGATTGCGATGAAGTCGACGACGTGGCCGTGCAGCGCGCCCGGTGCCCGGAACACCCGGTCGGCCAGGTTGCCCAGCGCACCGCCCAGCACCAAACCCAGCCCAAGGGTCCACCACGCCGAGCGCAGTCGCTGCGACAGTCGGATGATCGCGATGACCACGCCGAGCGCCACCAGGGTCAGGACCCAGGTATAGCCGGTGGCCATGGAGAACGCGGCGCCGCTGTTGCGCAACACCAGGAGGCGGGCCCAATCGCCGATCAGGTACACCGGGTCGCGACCCTCTAGCGCGGATACCGCCCAGATCTTGGTGATCAGGTCCAGGGCCCACACCACCAGGGCGACCCCCAGCACCGCCCACGTCGTCGCGTATCGCTTCAGCACGTCGACCAGGGTACTGGGCGGCGTCCACCCGCCCGCTACGCTGGGCCCCGTGCTGATCCGGCCCGCCCACCCGACTGTGCCGCGCTCATCGGCGCACCGCGCCGCGGTCGTTCCGCTGCTGGGTGCCCTGTGCGCCGTACTGCTCGCCTGTGGCGGCACCGGCTCGGCGCCCGACGACGGACCCTGCTCGACCGCCATCACGACGGCGGACCCGGCAGTCCGGCCGATCCCTCTGGCCACCCCCACCGTTGAACTTCTCTCCCCCGGTGCGGAGCCTCGGCTCCCACTGCGCGCCACCCCGGACCGCACACAGGCCCAACCGGTGCGCCTGACTGCGACGACGACCGTCCTCACCCGAATGGCCGGCGGGGCGCCCGACGCGAACTCGACATCGCGCGAAGACCAGACGGTCACCGTCGCGGCGACCGCACGACGGCACTGCACCGACGATGCTGACGTCGCGCTGCGATTCGACGCACTATCCGCGGCGGACCCCGCGCTTTCGGCCGACCTCGCGAAGGACGACGGTTCGCGCGGCGGGCTCACTCTCGGCGATGCCGGGGTCCCGCTGTCGTTGCGGCTGTGGCCGAACTCCGGCGCTCCGACGACGGCGCGAGCCGTCTTGGAGAACACACTCGCCACGGCGCTGCAGACCCTGACCGCCCGGCCCGGTGACGCGGTCGGCATCGGGGCTCAGTGGCAGGTACGACGGACGCTGTTGGGTGCGACGACCCTGCAGCAGACGATCACTGCGACACTGCGCGGGCGCGACGCCGACACCGTCGACCTCGACATCACGGTCGACGAGACGCCCACCGGGTCGGAGTACACGGTGCCGGGAACCGGCGCGGCGCTGCACATCGTGCGCTACACCTCGCTGGGCCGCGGAACGGTGCGCATCGACCTGCGCCGCGCCCTGCCAATCGGTGGATCCCTCGACACGCGCGGGGCGCGCGAACTCGTCGGGGCCGACGCCGCCCGCCCTTTGGTACAGCAAACCCGCTACCAGCTCGAGTGGACGCAATAGCGGATCGTTGGGCTATCGCTCGACTACCCCGGACACACCCCGTCGGCCGCAGCGGTATGCGCCAGTGAACACCTGTCACAATAGCCACTGACCTGCATATTCGGTCTTGTGATCGAAAGTGTGTTCGGGTAGGGTTAAGGCATGGACACCACGACCGCCGCACCGGACACGCCGGCGGTCGACGATGCCCAAACCGGTAGCGGCGGATTCGATATCGACCCCGGTGTCTGGGACACCCCCGACGCCTGGGGCACCCCTGATCCGTGGGATGAGCCTGATGCCTTCGATGACGAAGCGTTATGGGTCAAGCGGGCCGCCTCGGTGGGTCCGGCAGCATCGTTGGCGCTCGGCGACCCGGCCTGGACGGTGGACGTGTTGGGTCATGCGCGGCGGGCGAATGCGCTGTTGGCGTGGATCGAGTACCGCGAGATCGGCGTGATGCACACGGTGCTGTCCGAGACCGGTAAACCCGAAGCGTCGGCGCGGGGGGTGCGGATGCTCGACATCGAAACCCAGGCCGCCGCCCGGATCGCGATGAGCCAAGGACTGACCCAACGCCAAGGTGAGAAGTGGCTATCGGAGGCGATTGCCATGCGCGATCGGTTGCCGGCGACCGGGCGGTGTCTGCGTGACGGGATCATCAGCCCGCGTCAGTTTCGGTTGGCGGTGGCGCGCACCG
>DLKD01000058.1:250-12146 GCA_002477755.1 Gordonia sp. UBA7599 | reverse complement strand
AGTCCAGCGCCTCGATGACGCGACGCTCGATTTCGAAGCACCGCGGCGCCGAGATGTCTTCCAGATTCACCGCGCCGAAAGTCGGCCGCAGGCGGATCAGCGTCTCGACGATCTCGTCGGGATCGGTGGTGTCGAGCACGATGGGGATCGAGTTCAGCCCGGCGAAGCTGCGGAACAGTGCGGACTTGCCCTCCATTACCGGCAGCGACGCGCGCGGGCCGATGTCGCCGAGGCCCAACACGGCGGTGCCGTCGGAGACGACGACGACCAGGCGGTTGGTCCAGGTGTACTTGTCCACGAGCTCGGGCTGCGCGGCGATCGCGCGCGACACCTGCGCTACACCGGGGGTGTAGGCGATGGACAGGTCGCGCTGGGTCTCCAGCGGGGCTTGGAGCTCAACCGACAGCTTTCCGCCGATGTGGGAGAGGAAGATCTCCTCGTCGGTGATCGGGGTCGACATGACGTCTTTATCTGCGCTGGACACGAGTGTTGATCTTGCCACCCGGTGCGTTGCCTGGGCAAACAGGCCCTGCCGTCCGACGGCCCGCACGAGTCGCTGGTCAGCGATGTGCGGAATCGACGTACTTCGGCGGGCACGGGGTCCGCGGCACGGTCGCGACCTCGAAGTGCCACCACTCGTTGGCGTACGTGCGGCACAGGCCCCAGCGGGTCCCCTTGCGGGCGAGCCACTGTGCGCCCTCTTGAGGGCCGACGTCGATCGCGCGACCGGTGACGTGAGTCGACTCGGCTGGCGGCAGAACCCATCGGCGCGCGGCGGCCGGGCTGCCGTACGTCGCGATGCCGTCGCGCCACATGCTTTCCTGTTCGGCCCACGACCGCTTGCCCGAGGTGATCCACAGCGGCACGCCCTCGCGCTGCGCCTGTGCCTTGGCTTGGCGGTAGGCCGTGGCGAGCGCCGGTGTCAGGCCGGAGGTGGATGACGGAGCTGCCGCCGCCACAGGGACGGTGCGGTTCGGTGCGCCGATCGTGGCGCCGAGTACCGCAGTCGCGGCGGTCATAACGGCGACGGTGGCGGCTGAAGTTTTCCAACGGATCGGCACGGTGGCTCCTCGGGCAGGGGGTCGTCGCAGGATAGCTACCATGACCGCCATGACTCCACCGCGGACCGGCACCACCACCGTCGCGGCATCCACGTGGGTGCCGGTCGGCGGAGCGCTGTTCGTCAGTGCGTGGGGCGGCAACCAATTCACCCCGCTGCTGGTGATGTACAAGCAGGAAGGGCTGTCCGGCGTCACCGTCGACGCCCTGTTGTTCGTGTATGTCTTCGGGATCGCGCCGGCACTGTTGATCGGCGGACCAGCATCGGACCGGTGGGGGCGACGACCGTTGATGCTGCCCGCGCCGATCCTGGCCGGGTTGGGCTCGGTGGCGCTGGCGCTGGGCGCGGAGTCGGTGGTGTTGCTCAGCGTCGGCCGACTGCTCAGTGGGATAGCTCTGGGCCTGGCGATGGCCGTCGGCGGCAGCTGGGTCGCCGAACTCACGATCCGGTCCGGCACGCCGGCCGGGGTCGGGGCACGCCGCGCGACGATGTGCCTGACTGCCGGATTCGGTGTCGGCGCTGCCGTGGCCGGCGTGATGGCGCAATGGGGGCCGTGGCCCACCGTCGCTCCCTACGTCGTGACGGTGATCTTGGCCGCGGTGTCGGCTGTGGCGCTGTGGCCGGTGCCCGAGACCAGGTTCGCCGACCGCAAACAGCACGGCTCGTTGCTCGCCGACCTGCGTATCCCGTCGGCGTTCACAAGGCGCTTTCTCCTCGTCGTCGCGCCGGTGGCGCCGTGGGTGTTCGGCGCCTGCGCCATCGCCTATGCGATCCTGCCCGAGCGGTTATCCGGACAGACGTCGGTGCCGATCGCGTTTGCGGCCGCGTGCTGCCTCATCGGACTGACCGCCGGGTTCGCGATCCAATCGGTCGGGCGCCGGATCGACCGCCCCGGTACCGTGCGCGCAATGGTGGTGGCGTTGGCCGCGCTGGCGGCCGGACTCGTCATGGCGATCCTCGCCGATTCTTCGCACAGCGTCGCGGTCACTCTGCTCGCGGCCGCCGTCTTGGGCTGCGGGTACGGAATGGCGCTGATCGGCGGCCTGTTGGAGGTTCAGCGCATCGCCGGGCCCGACGACCTGGCCGGTCTTACCGCCGTCTACTACACGCTGACCTACATCGGATTCGCTTTCCCGGCGCTGCTGGCCTGGATCGCCCAGACCTTCCCCGATCTGGGCTACCGCGAGTTCTTCGGGTTCGGGCTGGTGATGATCGTCATCGCGCTGGCGCTGGTCCTCCTCGGCGGCCGCGCACGCCCGGTGAATCCGTAGACTCTCCCCATGCGTGTTCTTCTCACCGGCGGTGCCGGCTACATCGGTGCGCACACCGCCGTCGAGCTGATCGCCGCGGGCCACGAAGCGGTGATCTTCGACGACTTCTCCTGCTCGAGTCCGGTCGCCGTCGAGCGCATCAACGAGATCACCGGCACGACGGTGCCGTTCCGGACCATCGACGTCACCGACGCCGATGCGGTTCGCGCCGGGATCGTCGAGACCGGTCCGTTCGACGCGATCATTCACCTCGCGGCACGTAAGGCGATCGGCGAATCGGTCGCCAAGCCGCTGGAGTATTACGCCAACAATGTCGGCTCGACGATCGTCATGCTCGGCGCCATGGCCGAGCACGGTATCGACACATTCCTATTCTCTGGGACCGGTACGGTCTACACCCATCCTGAGGACCTCCCATTCGTGGAGTCCTCGCGCACCGGCGTCGATCTGCCCAACCCGTACAGCAAGTCGAAGAAAATGTGCGAGGAGGTCATGGTCGACTTCTCCCGCACCGCTCCGGAGAAGAAGCTGATCGGACTCCGGTACTTCAACCCGATCGGCGCGCACGAGAGCGGTCTGATCGGGGAGGATCCGCAGGGCATCCCGAACAACCTGATGCCCATCGTCGCGCGCGTCGCCGCCGGGATCCTGCCGCAGGTCAGCGTCTTCGGCCGCGACTACGACACCGACGACGGGACCGCGCTGCGCGACTACATCCACGTCGTCGACCTCGCCAAGGGACACCTGGCCGCGATCGAGCATGCCGAGCCGGGGATCGCCGTCTTCAACCTCGGTACCGGGCGGCCGACCAGTGTGCTGGAGCTGATCGATGCATTCGAAGTTGCTTCGGGCCGCCCGATCCCGACCGTCGACGCCCCGCGTCGGCCCGGTGATGCGCAGGCCACCTACTGCCTGCCGGACAAGGCGCAGGAGCAGTTGGGCTGGCGGGCGGAGTTCGACACCGCCCGGGCGTGCGCGGACTACTGGCGCTGGCAGGAGAGAAACCCCGCCGGATACCGGACCCACTCGGCGTAGAAACAGGACCCACTCGGCGGTGCGGGACGACCCACTCGGCGTCTAGAGGACCTTCTCGGTCTTCGCGTACCCGGCCTCCACGCCGGCCTTGCGGCCGCGCCACCAGGACTCGTTCTCGCGGTACCAGTCGATCGTCGCGGCCAGTCCGCTCGCGAAATCGGTGTAGCGCGGTCGCCACCCGAGTTCGGTGCGCAGCTTCGTCGAATCGATGGCGTATCGCCGGTCGTGCCCGGGTCGGTCGGTGACGAACACGAACGCGTCGCGCGGCTCGCCGAGCAGTTCCAGGATGGTCTCGACGACCGTTCGGTTGGACGTCTCGCCGTCGGCGCCGATCAAGTAGGTCTCGCCGATGCGGCCACGGTCGATGATCGCCCACACCGCGTCGTTGTGATCGTCGACGTGGATCCAGTCGCGCACGTTGCGCCCGTCGCCGTAGATGCGCGGGCGCACCCCGGTCAGCACGTTGGTGATCTGGCGTGGGATGAACTTCTCGACGTGCTGATGGGGCCCGTAGTTGTTGGAGCAGTTGGAGATCGTCGCGGCGATGTCGAACGAACGCACCCATGCCCGTACCAGCAGGTCTGAGCCGGCCTTGGTGGAGCTGTACGGACTCGACGGGTTGTACGGCGTGGACTCGGTGAACCGTGCCGGGTCGTTGAGTTCGAGATCGCCGTACACCTCGTCGGTCGAGACGTGATGAAATCGTTTGCCGTGGCGGCGGACGGCCTCTAACAGCGTGAACGTTCCAACGAGGTTGGTCGCGACGAACGGTGACGGATCGTTGAGGGAGTTGTCGTTGTGCGACTCGGCGGCGAAATGCACGACGAGGTCGGTCTGCCCGACGAGTCCGTCGACCAGCTCCTCGTCGGCGATATCCCCGACGACCAGTCGCACCCGGTCGGCGACGGGTTTCAGCGACTCTGGGTCGGCGGCGTAGGTGAGCTTGTCCAGGACGGTCAGTTCGACGTCGGGGCGGGTGGCCAGCGTGCGCAGGACGAAGTTCACCCCGATGAACCCGGCGCCGCCGGTGACCAGTACCCGCATGCTGCTCCCGCTCGAGTAGGCAGTGTTGCCGTCGACCAGTCTAGTGGGCCGATAGCCTGGGATGATGCGCGGAATCATCCTGGCCGGCGGCACCGGTACGCGACTGCACCCGATCACCCGGGGCGTCAGCAAGCAACTGGTTCCGGTCTACGACAAGCCGATGATCTACTACCCGTTGTCCACGCTGATGCTGGCGGGGATCACCGACATCCTGATCATCACCACTCGCGAGGACCGCGCGGCGTTCGAGAATCTGCTGGGCGACGGTTCGCAGTTCGGGATCTCGTTGAGCTATACGGTGCAGCCGCAGCCCGAGGGACTCGCGCAGGCATTCGTGCTGGGTGCCGATCACATCGGCAATGATTCGGCGGCACTCGTGCTGGGCGACAACATCTTCTACGGGCCGGGGTTGGGCAGCCGCCTCGCCGCGCACCGCGACGTCGTCGGCGGTGCCGTCTTCGCCTACTGGGTGGCCGACCCGGGTGCCTACGGCGTCATCGAGTTCGACGGCGAGGGCCGCGCGATCTCGCTGGAGGAGAAGCCGGCGCAGCCACGCTCGAACTTCGCCGTGCCGGGTCTCTACTTCTACGACAACGACGTCATCGAGATCGCGCGGTCGCTGCAGCCCAGTGCCCGCGGCGAATACGAGATCACCGACGTCAACCGGCATTACCTGGAGCGTGGCGCGCTCTCGGTGACGGTACTGCCGCGCGGGACGGCGTGGCTGGACACCGGCACCTTCGATTCGTTGCTGGATGCGGGCAACTTCGTGCGCACCGTCGAGCAGCGGCAGGGCCTCAAGATCGCGGCGCCCGAGGAGATCGCGTGGCGTCAGGGGTGG
Source organism: Gordonia sp. UBA7599 (assembly GCA_002477755.1). GTDB lineage: Bacteria > Actinomycetota > Actinomycetes > Mycobacteriales > Mycobacteriaceae > Gordonia. Next base: position 6,895 of record DLKD01000058.1, on the reverse strand, counting down.
ATCTCCGACGACGAGTTGGGCCAGCGGGCCGCGGCCCTCACCAAGTCCGGATATGGCGACTATCTGCTGAACCTGCTCAAACGTGGGAAGGGCTTCTAGGTCGATGGAGATCCGGGAACTGGCGATCAGTGGCGCATGGGTCTTCACACCCGTCCAGCACGGTGACGCGCGGGGGGTGTTCCTCGAGGCGTTTAAGGCGCCGATGCTGTCGCAGCTGATCGGCCACGACCTCGACGTCGCCCAGGTCAACGTGTCGGTCTCGTCGGCGGGCACCCTGCGAGGCATCCACTTCGCCGACGTGCCGCCCGGGCAGGCCAAGTACGTGACGTGCGTGGCGGGCGCAATTCTTGACGTCATCGTCGACATCCGCGTCGGTTCGCCGACGTTCGGTCGCTACGACGCGGTTCTCCTCGATGACACGGACCGTCGCGCGGTGTACCTGAGTGAGGGCCTGGGCCACGCGTTCTGCGCGCTGGCCGACGGGTCGACGGTGACCTATCTCTGCTCCTCCGGCTATAACCCGACTGCCGAGCACGGCGTGAACCCGTTGGACCCAGAGATCGGAATCGAGTGGCCGACGATCGCCCGCGACGGCTCGCCGCTGGTCTACGAGCTGTCCGGCAAGGACACCGCCGCGCCGGGTCTCGCCGAGGCCGCCGAGGCGGGCCTGCTGCCCGAGTACGACGCGGTGACGGCGTACCTGCGCGCCCGCACAGACTCGGACTGAATCCGACTTTTCGGACCTAGCGGCCATCGGGTGCGCCGGGTCGACTACGGCACTACATTTGGTCTCTTCGTGCGGCATCGGGCCCGCGTAGGAACAAGGGGATCGACATGACCGGTTCGAACCGCGCTAGGACACTGGGCGCACTCATCGTCGTCGGGATGGGAGTGGGTGCGGCGCTCACCGGTTGTGCGACCGACGACAGTGCAGCGCAGGAGCGGGCCTCGGCCAGTGCGGCCTCGGCGAGCGCTGAAGCGGCCCGCGCGACGGCCGCCGCGAACGCCAAGTTCGCCGCCGACTTCGTCGTCGCCGATCAGCAAATCGTCACCAAGAAGGGTCCGGCGCGAGTCGCGGCTTTTGACACCCGGGCCAAGCTGGTTTGTGCCGATTCGTCGATGGCGCAGAGGCTCAAGAAGTTCAAGGACGCAGGCAAGATCGAGACGATCAAATACCTTCCGGACAACGAGACGACTGTCCTCGCCACCCATAATTCAGTGGCAGACCCGAACAAGGTCGTCGTCGTCTTCCGCAACAACAACGCGGCGCAGCCGGCCGAGAAGCACCGGGCCATTCCGATCCAGATCGTTCTCGGTGAGCATGCGGGGAGCCCGTGTGTGAGTGAGTGGAAGTCGATGGGCGCGGGCAGCCCAGCGGAGTCGGGACTCACCGGGAAGGAGAAGTTCGCCGCCGAGTTCGTGACGACTTCACCCATCACGTTCGTGCCCCCGGGGAAGGCGCGGGCCGAGTCGTTCGCGAAGACCAAGGCGATGGTGTGTCCGGGATCGGCCATGGCCAAGAACGCGACGCAGATGCAGGGACAGCTCGATCAGTACAAGTACTCCCCGGGCTTCAAGATCAAGGTTCTCACTGCCTTCGCAGGCCAGAATCCGAGCAACGTGCTGGTCATCGCCGCGACCGCACCACTGGACGCTGACGCGGGCAAGGCGAAGGAGGGCGCCGCCTCGGTGTACCGCATCGAGGTCGGCGACAACGCCGGTGCGCCCTGTGTCAGTGCCCAGGAGGTCCTGTAGGCGGCAACGGAGGCAGTGTCGTCTCGTAAAGCCACGATTGCCATAGCTCGCCGAGCGGCTGCGCCGTGTGGTGGGACGCGAGCGCGATGAAGTCCTCGGTACCCACCGACCCGTAGCGGTACTTGTCGGTCCAGTGCCTCAGTAGTGCGAAGAAGGCGTCGTCGCCGATACGCAGGCGCAGCGCGTGCAGCGTCAGTGCGCCGCGTTTGTAGACCCAGTCGTCGAACATGGCGGCGGGCCCGGGGTCGGCCAGCGGGCGCGACATCGGCGTCGACCTCAACTTGTCGTAGTAGTGGTTCGCCCACTGATGCGCCGACTGGTCGCCGCTGCGCTCGCTCCACAGCCACTCGGCGTAACAGGCGAATCCCTCGTGCAGCCAGATATCGCGCCACCGCTTGAGCGTGACCGAGTTGCCGAACCACTGGTGGGCCAATTCGTGCGCGACGAGCCGTTGCGCGTCGCTGGTGGGGTCGCAGTGGTTGGCGCCGAACGTGGCGAAGCCCTGGGCCTCCAGTGGAATCTCCAGCGGATCGTCGGTGACGACGGCGGTGTAGCGGGGGAACGGGTAGGGCCCGAACATGTCGGTGAACGCGGCGAGCATCTCGACCTGCGGGCCGAAGCGGGCCCGCGCCGCGGCACGCAAGGCAGGCGGCGCCAGGAGGTCGACGGGAACCGGCTGCGTCGCCAGCACCGTCGTCTCGTAGCGCCCGATCTGTATCGAGGCTAGATAGGTCGCCATCGGCTCGGCCTGCTCGTAAACCCAGGTCGTTTGCCCGGCCTTGGTGCGCTTGGCAGTGAGTACGCCGTTGGCGAGGGCGTGAAACGGTGAGTCGGTGGAGATCGCGATGCGGTAGCTCGCCTTGGCCACCGGGTGGTCGTCGCAGGGGAACCACGACGGTGCGCCGTTGGGCTGGTTGGCGCACAACGAGCCCTCGGTGAGCTCCTCCCAGCCGACTTCGCCCCACGCGCCGCGGATGGGACGCGGGTTACCCGCGTAGCGCACGACGATCGACAGTGCCCCGCCCGCCGGGATCGGCCGGTTCAACGTGATCGCCAATTTGGCCCGACGGTGGGTGTAGCGCACCCGTTCGCCGTTCACCGTGACCCGCGCGACGGCCATCGTCGGGGCCAGATCCAGTTGGACCTGCTTCACGTGGCTGGTGGCGGTCGCGGTGATAGTGGCGACGCCGGTGAGGCGGTTGGGTGCGACGCGGTATCCGAGCTCCAAGTCATAGCGCGATACGCGGTACCCGAGATTGCCGCTCTCGGGCAGGTAGTCGTCGATGACGTCGACCGGGCTGCCCAGCACGGGGGACACGCGCCCCGACTGGGGACGGCCTGACTTCGGAGACAAGCGGTGCTCCTCGGTGCTGATCGTGGGTGACTGGGGGAGGCGACGGTGCGCCCAAGGTTACCCGGCGTTGTTCCCGCTCCCACGGGTCGCCGGTTCGGGCGTCAGTCCCACGGTGCGATGGGGTTGCCCTGCCAACGTGTGTGGGCGGGGACGGCGTCGCCGCGCATGACCAACGACGCCGGACCGACGGTTGCCGACATGCCGATGCGCGCGGCGGGCAGGGCCACACAGTGGGGTCCCAGCGTCGCACCCTCATCGAGTTCGACGGTGTCGATAGCCATCACCCGGTCATGGAACAGGTGTGTCTGCACCACACAGCCCCGCTGGACCGCGGCGCCGTCGGCCAGGGTCACCAGGTCGGCCTCGGGCAACCAGTACGTTTCGCACCAGACGCCGCGGCCGATGTGGGCACCGAGGAGCCGCAACCACAGTGTGAGGACCGGCGTGCCGGTCGCGGCGTTGGCGAACCATGGTGCCGCGACCGTCTCGACGAAGGCATCGGACAACTCGTTGCGCCATACGAACGGGCTCCACAGCGGGTGCTCGGAGACCCGGATGCGGCCCACGACGAGCCATTTGGCCGCAGCCGCTATACAGCAGGCGGCGGCGCCGGCGACGAGCAGCAGCAGCCCGCTGCATGCTGCTGCGACGGCCACCCCGGCGTGGACGGCCAAGTACTGCACGCCGAGCAGGACGAAGACACCGATCCCGAACGACACCATCACCGGTACGAGGCGCAGGGTCTCGATGAGTGCCCGGGCCACGCGCAGGCGCGGTGGCGGCGCGAAGGTGCGGGACGCGTCGGTATCAGCAGCCACGCGCCGCAACCGGACCGGTGGGCTGCCCAGCCAGCTCGACCCCGCCTTCGCCTTGCCGGGTGCGGCCGACAAGACGGCGACCAGTCCGTTCTTGGGCACGCGACGTCCGGGCCCGGTGATCCCGGAGTTCCCCAGGAAGGCGTGCTTGCCGACGCGAGCCTCGTCGATGTGCAACCAGCCGCCGCCCAACTCGTAGGAGGCGACCATGGTGTCGTCGGCGAGGAAGGCGCCGTCGTCGATAGTCGTGAACTTCGGCAGCACCAGGGCGGTCGAGATCTCGGTGTTGCGCCCGACCTTCGCGCCCAGGATGCGGAACCACAGCGGAGTCAGCAGCGAGGCGTAGAGGGGGAAGAGGTAGGTGCGTGCCGCATCGAGGACCCGTTCGGTGAGCCACACCTGCCAGCCGATCCGCGAACGCACCGGGTGGTAGCCGGCGGTGATGCCGATCGAGAGTAGGCGCACGAATACGACGGTGATGACTGCATAGGTCAACAGGCTCACCAGCGTGGCGGCCGGGATGAGCGCAGCCGCCCGGACGGCGACGTCGTACAACCGTCCACAGGAGGCCACGCAGGTGGCAAGCAGAGCGAGGCCGGCGCCGAGTGAGACAAGGGGGATCGACGCGAGCACCAGCGCAGAGATGCCGTAGACCACCGCCCAGCGTGTGCGGCGCAAAGGGCGCTCCGCCGGCCAGTCCGGCCGGGCCTTGCCGACCTTCGCCGCAGGGGAACCGGCCCACTGCTCGCGAGCCCGGACCCGGCCGCGCACCCCCGAACCCGGTTCGACGATGGCGTCGCGCCCGATGACCGCCCCCGGGAAGAGCGTCGACCTGGAGCCGACCGTCGCCCCGGGTTTGACCACGATCGCGCCGATCTGCACGATGTCGCCGTCTATCCACCACCCGGCGAGATCGACCTCCGGCTCCACCGACGCCCCGTCGCCGAGCGCCAGCAATCCGGTTACCGGCGGCAGCGAGTGCAGGTCGACGCCGCGGCCGATCTCGGCGCCCAACGCGCGGGCGAAGGCGATGATCCAGGGCGCGCCGGAGATATTCGACGCGCCGCTGGATTCGACGAGGCGTTCGGCACACCAGAGCCGCAGGTGGACGCTGCCGCCGCGCGGGTAGTCGCCCGGCCCAACACCGCGCAGCAGCAGGCGCACGAACACTGCCGCGTAGGTCATTCGGCCCAGCGGGGTGATGAAGACGGCAAAGGCGACGAGCACGATCCACCAGTCGAGCCGGACCAACCAGTCGATGTCGGGGCGCAGCCAGGCGCCGACGTTGTTGGCGACGGCCGACCAGGTCACCCACTGCAGGCCCGTCAGTGTGGCCAGCGGAAGGCTGGCGGCTGCCTGGATCCAGCCGGTCCGCCGCGGCGTCGGCGTGACGGACCGTTCCACCACCCCGGCCGACGGGTCCCAGGAGTCGAGGAGTTGTGCGAGCCGTCCCAGCCGCGGATTGTCGTAGAGGTCGCCGACGGTGATGCTCGGGTACCGCTCGCGTAACGAGGAGACCAGCTGGGCCGCGGCGAGCGAGCCGCCGCCTTCGGCGAAGAAGTCGGCGTCGGGGCTTCTCACCGTCGTACCGAGGACCGAGGTCCAGGTGTCGGCCAACCATTGCTCGGTATCGGTGAGGTCGGCGGCGTCCCCGTCGTCGGCATCGGTTCCAGGCAGCGGCCACGGCAGCGCGTCGCGGTCCACCTTGCCCGATACCCGCGTGGGCAGTTCGTCGACCAGCGCCAGCCGCGGGACCAATGCGGCCGGGAGCTGCTGGGCCAGGGCGGCGTGGGCGTCGGCCAGGTCGAACTCGGGATCGGCGGAAGCGAGATAGCCGACGAGGAGCGGGTTGCCCGCCGCGCTGGTGCGCACGGCTGCGGCACCGGCCGAGACGCCGGGCAGGTTCTGCAGTGCGGTGTCGATCTCGCCGAGTTCGATGCGCCGGCCACCGACCTTCACCTGGTCGTCGGCGCGACCGGCGAAGACCAGTCCCTCGGGGTCGAGCCGGACCAGGTCGCCGCTGCGATAGGCGCGCTTCCACCCGAGGGTGGGCATCGGCGCGTACTTCTGGGCGTCCTTCTCCGGGTCCAGGTAGCGCGCCAACCCGACGCCGCCGATCACGAGTTGCCCGGTCTCGCCCCAGCCGACCTCGGCCTCGTTCTCGTCGACGACGGCGAGATCCCAGCCGTCCAGCGGCAAACCGATGCGCACGGGCGGAGTGCCGTCCAGCCGTGCCGCACAGGCGACGACGGTCGCCTCGGTGGGACCGTAGGTGTTCCAGACCTCACGGGTCGGGCCGTCGGCGTCGTCGTTGGGGGCGGACAGGCGCGCGGCCAGTTCGGGTGGGCAGGCCTCGCCGCCGAAGATCAACAGGCGGACCGATTCCAGCGCCTGCGGAGGCCACAGCGCAGCGAGGGTGGGCACCGTCGAGATGACGGTGATGGCTCGGCGCACCAGCCACGGGCCCAGGTCCATGCCGCTGCGTACGAGGTCGCGGGGGGCCGGTACCAGGGCCGCGCCGTGGCGCCACGCCAACCACATCTCCTCACACGAGGCGTCGAAGGCCACCGATAAGCCGGCCAGGACGCGGTCGCCCGGGCCCAGCGGGTCGTCGGGGAGGAAAAGGCGGGCCTCGGCGTCGACGAAGGCGGCCGCGTTGCGGTTGGTGACCGCCACGCCCTTGGGGGTGCCGGTGGAGCCGGAGGTGAAGATGATCCACGC
>DLKD01000058.1:0-149 GCA_002477755.1 Gordonia sp. UBA7599 | reverse complement strand
CGGAGGTGAAGATGATCCACGCGTCGTCGTCCAGGCCGGGCAGCGGGGTGAGGTTGGCCGGTCCGGTGGTGACCCGTTCACCGGGCCGACCGTCCTGCGCGTGGAACACGCCGTCGTCGGTGATGAGGGCGTCGATGTCGGCCTCGCCG
>DLKD01000154.1:2390-2788 GCA_002477755.1 Gordonia sp. UBA7599 | reverse complement strand
CGCGCACGCGGCTCGGGCTGCGGTCAACGCCGTACTCGAAGGCGCCGCCTCCGTGACCGATGCGCGCGGCGAGTCGGCCCGCGTCGCCGCCCTGGCCGATCTGGCCGGTGGCACCTCGCCAGACAACACACTGCGGATGCGACTGTCGACCTTTGTGCTCGCGTCGCGGCTGGAGCGGGTGGTCGATCTGGCCAACGAGCGGCTGCGACTGATGGGCGACGGACGCTTTCAACTCGAACACGACGACTCTCTGGCCGGCCGTGGCGCTCGCAGCGGGCTCGGGCTGCGCATTCGTGACGCCTGGTCGGGCACGACACGCGCGCCGTCCAGCCTCTCCGGCGGCGAATCCTTCATCGCCTCGCTCGCCCTCGCTTTAGGCCTGGCCGATGCCTTGCGCG
>DLKD01000154.1:0-2221 GCA_002477755.1 Gordonia sp. UBA7599 | reverse complement strand
TCGACGAGGGCTTCGGCGCGCTCGACGAGGCGAGCCTGGACGATGTCCTCGGGGTGCTGGATGCGTTGCGCGACGGCGGCCGCGCGGTCGGTGTGGTCAGTCACGTCCCGGAGTTGCGCGACCGCATACCGGCGCAGTTGACCGTGACGAAATCGCCGCAGGGGTCGACGCTCGCCACCACGACGACTCTCGCTGCGACCGCCTGATCAGGCGAAGTCCTCGATCGGGGGGCAACTGCACATCAGGTTGCGATCGCCGTAGGCGCCGTCGATCCGGCCGACGGGCGGCCAGTACTTCTGGCCGGCATGCCCGCCCGGGAAGACCGCGCGTTCGCGGTCGTAGGGGTGGGTCCACTCTCCGACGATCGCCGCGGCCGTATGCGGTGCCTGCCGCAGCACGCTGTCGGCGACCGGGACCAGGCCGTCGATGACCTCCTGGATCTCGGCCCGTATGGCCAGCATGGCCGCGCAGAAGCGGTCGATCTCGCCCAGATCCTCCGACTCGGTCGGCTCGACCATCAAGGTGCCGGCCACCGGGAAGGACATGGTCGGCGCGTGGAATCCGTAGTCGATCAGCCGCTTGGCGACATCGTCGACAGTGACGCCGCTGATCCTGGTCAACTCGCGCAGGTCGAGGATGCACTCGTGGGCCACGAGCCCGTCGGTGCCGCTGTAGAGCACGGGATAGGCCTCGCGCAGGCGGGCCGCGATGTAGTTCGCGTTGAGGACGGCGATCTGGGTGGCCCGCGTCAGCCCCGCGCCCCCCATCAGCCGGATGTAGGCCCAAGAGATTGCCAGGATGCCAGCCGACCCGAATGGTGCCGCCGACACCGGCTCTCCGTGCCGCTCGGGCAGTTCGGGGTTGCGCGGCAGGTGCGGTGCCAGGTGCGCCCGAACCCCGACCGGGCCGACGCCGGGCCCGCCCCCGCCGTGGGGGATGCAGAAGGTCTTGTGCAGGTTCAAGTGCGAGACATCGCTCCCGAATCGGCCCGGGCGGGCCAGGCCGACGAGGGCGTTGAGATTTGCGCCGTCGACATAGACCTGACCACCGGCGTCGTGCACCAAGGCACATAGGTCGCCGATGGTGTCCTCGTACACGCCGTGGGTGGAGGGATAGGTGACCATGATCGCGGCCACCGACTCCCGGTGGTCTTCGAGCTTGACCTTCAGGTCATCCATGTCGACATTGCCAGAGATCGGGTCCGTCGCGACGACGACGACCTTCATCCCGGCCATCACCGCGCTGGCGGCGTTGGTGCCGTGCGCACTCTGCGGGATCAGGCAGATGGTTCGGTGCGCTTGACCATTGGCTCGGTGGTAGTCACGGATGGCGAGCAGCCCGGCGAGTTCACCCTGGGAGCCCGCGTTCGGCTGGACGGACACCGCGTCATAGCCGGTGATCTCGCACAGCCAGCCCTCGAGTTGCGCAATGAGCTCTCGATAGCCCGCCGTGTGCGCCGACGGTGCGAAGGGGTGGATGTCGGCGAACTCCGGCCAGGTGACGGCCACCATCTCGGTCGTGGCGTTGAGTTTCATCGTGCACGAACCGAGCGGGATCATGCCGCGATCCAGGGCAAAGTCCTTGTCCGCGAGCCCCCGCAGGTAGCGCAGCATCGCGGTTTCACTGCGGTGGCGGTGGAAGGTCGGGTGGGTGAGGTACTCCGAGGTCCGCTGTAGGGCTTCGGGCACACCGGGCGCCGCATCGGCCTCCCCGGCGGCACTGGACCCGAAGCACTCCAGGACCGCGGCAATATCGGCGTCCGTCGTCGTCTCGTCGACGCTCACACTCACCAGGTCCTCACCGGCCCGGAACAGGCTGATCCCCCGGCCATCGGCGGCCGCGACGATGGCGTCGCCCCGGCCGGGGACGACCGCGGTCAGGGTGTCGAAGAAGTGATCACCGGCGAGTTCGATGCCGTCCCTGGTCAGGTGGGCTTTGAGCGCCATCGCCTTGTCGTGGACGCGCTCGGCGATCGCCTTCAGGCCGTCGGGGCCGTGGTAGACGGCATACATCGAGGCCATGACGGCGAGCAGCACTTGGGCGGTGCAGATATTCGACGTCGCCTTTTCGCGGCGGATGTGCTGCTCGCGGGTCTGCAGGGCGAGCCGGTATGCCGCGTGGCCGGCGCTGTCGACCGACACACCCACCAGCCGCCCGGGCAGGGTGCGCTCCAGCCCCTTGCGGACGCTGATATAGCCTGCGTGCGGACCGCCGAACATCA
>DLKD01000027.1 GCA_002477755.1 Gordonia sp. UBA7599 | reverse complement strand
TGTGCGGCGGTGGCGCTGGCGCTCGGCGTCGGCCTCGCGATGGCACTGGCAGGTGTCGCGGGGCCGGCGTCGTCGGTGTGGTTGCGGGCCGTGGCGCTGGGCGCCTCGGTCCTGTTGGTGGGTCTCGGCTCGATCGAGGCGCTGGGCGTCGAACCGTCGCTGCGCGTCGTGGGGGCGAGTGCCGTCCTGTGGCTCGTTGCCGGTGTCGGTGGGGTCTGGTTGGAGACGGCCGAACGCGCAGGCTCTTCGCCGCTACGCGTCTCGGTCGACGAGTTCACCGGGACGTGGTCGCAGCGACCCGGCGACCTGATCGGCGTCGTGTGTGCCGCAGCCGTCGCGGTGTGGGCTTTGGGGCGGCTCACCGACCGGATGGATGTCCCCGCCGGCGTCGTCGCGGGTGTTGCAGGCGTCGGTGTGGTCGCGACGGCGGTCGCCGGGCACGCGAGCAGTCATCAAATCGGCCCTGTCCTGGTGGGCGTGCACGCGGCCGCGGCGGCGTGGTGGTGCGGCACGCTGGTCGCCCTGGCGGTGACAGTGCGTGGCCGGGCCGGGTGGGCGGCGGCGTTGCCACGATTCTCGACCGTCGCACTTCCGGTGGTGATGCTGCTGACGGCCAGCGGTGTGGCGGCCGCGGTGGTCAACCTGGAAGTCTTTGGTGCCCACGGCTTTTCGGTGCTGTGGGGCAGCGGTTACGGCCGCATCCTCGTCGCGAAAACAGCGGCGTTGACGGCGTTGGTGAGCCTGGCATCGGCTCACCGTCGACGGTGGGTGCCGCAAGCTCGCGCGCACCGCACTGCCGAGGCCGCATCGGTGCGCAACGCCACCGTAGAGATTGTGATGATGGCGGTGGCACTGGGCCTGGCGGCCGGGTTGGCCGGCACGGCGCCCGCCTGACCGATCAGGTCAGGTCGAGCGGATCGACCGGTTCGCCGTCGACGACGATGAGTCCGACCGGATCGGCCGGGAGGGTCTCGTCCCAGGCCTTGTTGAGCTCGGTCAAGATCGTGCGGGCGAAACCGAGGCCGCCGAGGTGGGACTCGTTGGGCATCTCGAAGAGCTTGGCGTTGGGCAGCAGCGCCACCATGTGCTCGCCGTGCGAGAACGGGATGATGTGGTCCTTGTCGCCGTGCCACCACCGGACGGGCGTCTCGATGTCGGCGACGCGGAATCCCCACTCCTTCGCGAAGATGATCGCGTCGGCGAACGGCGCCTCCATGCGGCGTGAACCGCCGTGGAGCAGGTCGTCGAGGAACATGGCACGAAACTCCGGGCGCTCCAACAGTTCTCGGTCGCCGATGGGGGAGAGACGGCCGTAGATGTCGATAGCCGGGTTGGCGATCGGGCGGGCCACCGACAGCAGCGAACTGACAACCTTGCCGATCGGCGCACCCGCCACTTTGAGCAGGGGTGCGGTCAGTTTGGCGAGCTCGACCGCGCCGCCGCCGATCGCCTCCGGGCCGACGGCCGGTGCGACGCCGCCCATGATGCCGACGACCTTGCAGCGGTCGGGTGCGGCGTAGGCGGTGGCCAGGCTGTAAGGGCCGCCGCCGGAGAGTCCGATGACGCCGAACTCGTCGATGTCGAGCGAGTCGGCGAGGGCCAGGAGGTCGCCGGTGAATTCGAGGATGTTCTCGTAGCGGTACGGCGTGGACGATCCGACGCCGGGCCGGTCGATACCGATGATCGACATCTCGTGGTCCTCGGCCAGCTCACGCGCTTCCGGCGGGATCTGCCGCCGCGCTCCTGGAGTGCCGTGCAGCCAGAAGTAGGGGCGTGCATTGAGTTTGCCGAACTGGGCGAAGCCCAGCCGGCGCCCGTCGCCCACGGCGACCGAGCCTTCCAATTTGGGGCGGTCAATCTCGAACACGTTCTAGAGCATGACATAAAGCTATTTGGGGGTGTTGGGTACACTACGAACCTGGTCCCGGGCTCTCCCGGAGTACCCGCCCCTTTAGCTCAGTTGGTAGAGCTACGGACTTTTAATCCGCAGGTCCTCGGTTCGAGCCCGAGAGGGGGCACCCACGCTTCGTGCAGTTGCTGCGAAGAACCCGCAAAACGCCCATATCGGAGCACCTTTCGTGCTTGAAATAGGGCAATCCGCCCACTGCTGTGACATCGCGTATCCGTCGATCCCCGCCTGATTGTCGGCTGACGTATGCTGGCCTGCCGTCACCTTCCGGCCTGCCCAATTGGGGGATCCGATGTCACGATTTGCACCGCCCGAAGCCGTCGTCCTCATGATGATGGAGTCCGACGACTACCCCATGCACATCGGTGCGATGCAGCTCTTCCGTCCGCCGGTCGGCGTCGACGATCTGGCTCGCCAGATGTACGACGCCATGCTGACGCAGACCGACGTTGAAGCCATGTTCGCGACGCACCCGGCGCTCACCCGTCGGGGCCGGTCAATCCTGCGGTGGGATTCCGAGGACGAGATCGACATCGACTATCACGTGCAGTACGTGTCGCTACCCGAGCCCGGGGGTGAGCGGGAATTGATGGACCTCGTGAGCGAGTTGCACGCCGGCCAACTCGACCGCAGCAAGCCGCTGTGGCGCTGCTACGTCATCGACGGACTCGCCGACGGGCGGTTCGGGACCTACTTCAAGGTCCATCACGCTCTCATCGACGGGACGTCCGGTGTGAAGATGTCGCAGCAGTCGTTGAGTGCCGATCCGAACGATGATCGGATCCGGGCGATGTGGGCGAAGCGGCCCGACCAACGCAGGACAGGTGCGGGTGCCGACCGGCGTCAGGCACTTGGTCCGGCGAAGACGCTGGCGCACATGCGCGAGTCGTATCGGTCGATCCGGGCCGCAGCGCAAGACCGTCGGCTGTTGCCGTTGAATCGTGCCCCGCGCACGGTCTTCAACGTTCCGAGTGGCCCGTCCCGCATCTGTCGGGTGGCCTCGTTCCAGACGAGTCGCGTGAAGGCGGTGGCCGACGCCGCCGGGGTGACGTTCAACGACGTCGCGCTGACGATGACCTCCGGTGCGTTGAACGCCTACCTCGCCAATCGGAATGCGCTGCCCGCTGAGCCGCTGGTCGCGATGGTGCCGGTCAACATCCGCGACGAGGACGATGTGGTCGGAGCGAACATGTTCGGCACGGCACTGTGCAACTTGGGGACCCATCTCGACGATCCGAAGGAGCGGCTGGAACTCGTCCACGCCTCGATGAAGCACAACATCGCGCTCATCCGGTCGCTGTCCAAGGATGTCGCGATCCATGTGGCGGGACTCGTCAACGTGCCGATCAGCGGCCAGCGCGGTCTGCGCCGCAGGGTTCCGCCGACATACAACCTCGCCATCTCCTATGTCCGCGGGCAGGAGGAGCCCCTGTACCGACGGGGTGCGCTCCTGGAAGACGTGTACGGCTTCGTTCCGGTGCTGCGCGGTACGACACTCAACGTGGCGCTGTTCGCAACCAGCGAGCACCTCGACTTCGGCCTCGCTGCCTGCGCTGACTCGGTGCCCGACCTCGATGTGCTCACCGTCGGGCTCGAAACGGCGTTGACCGACCTCGAGCGTGCGGTCGGCCTGTGACCGACGACCGCGTCGTCGTTCGGGGAGTCGGCAAGTCGTACGGGGACGTCCCCGCGCTGCGCGACATCAGCTTCACCGTCGCTGCCGGTGAGGTGGTCGGTCTTCTGGGGCCCAACGGCGCCGGCAAGTCGACGACGGTCGACATCCTCTCGACGTTGACCCTGCCCGATGTCGGCGAGGCCAGGGTCGCCGGCCACGACGTCGTCGCCGACCCCGGCAAGGTGCGTGAGTCGATCATGGTGACCGGTCAGCAGGTGGCCGTCGACGACATGTTGACCGGTCGGCAGAACCTGGTGATGTTTGGCCGACTTCTCGGGCTGACCAAGGCGCGGGCGCAGCAACGATCTGCCGAGCTGCTGCACGAACTGGCCCTCGAGGAGGCCGCGGACAGGCAGGTCAGCACCTACTCGGGCGGAATGCGGCGCCGCGTGGACCTCGCGTGCGGGCTGATCATCGCGCCCGACGTCGCATTCTTGGACGAACCCACCACCGGTCTGGATCCCCGTAGCCGGCAGAGCATCTGGGACTTGGTCGCCGGATTCAAGGACGCCGGTATCGCGACGCTGCTGACGACCCAGTACCTGGAGGAGGCCGATGCGCTCTGCGACCGGATCGTGCTGATCGACGGGGGCACCATCATCGCCGAGGGCACCGCCGACGAACTCAAACAGCGCACCGGAAGCGACCAGGTCGTGATCGTGCTGAAGGACCCGGCCGATCGTGCCGCCGCGATCGCCGCTCTGGGTTTACTCGTGGTCAAGGCCGACAGTGCAGACACGATCGTGATACCGGCGCCCGACGGCGCGGACTCCCTCATGGGAGCGATGCGCCGGTTGGATGCCGCCGGTATCGCGTTGACCGACGTGACCCTGCGTCGGCCGTCGTTGGACGACGTCTTCTTCGCGTTCACCCGAGGGCGGTGACGTGACCGAGGCGGCAATGGGGCGTCCGACGCGGTCGGCGATCAAGCAGTGGTGGGTGCTCACCACGCGGGTCATCGCGCCGACGTTTCGGACCGGCGAGTTCTTCGTCGCTATCGCCATGTCGGTCGCCTTCACGGTGAGCCTGTATGTCCCGCTGAAGCAGATCATGGGCCACGTCGTGCACGGCAGTTACGCGCAGTGGATCATGCCCTCGATCTGTATGCAGGCGATCTACTTCGCAGCGATGTCGGGAGCGCTTCGGTCCGCGACCGATTCGGTGGACGGGATCAACCGCCGTTTGGCATCGATGCCGATGCCGCGGTCGGCGCCGATGGCAGCGCGCATGTCGGCCAACTTCTACCGCGCCGGCGTTGCGCTTGCGACGGCGCTCGTGTGCGGACACGTGATCGGCTTCCGGTTCTACCGCGGGCCGTTGTCCATCGTCGTGTTCTGCGCGGTCGTGCTGTTGATCGGCATGGTGCTGGCGTTGGCCGGCGATCTGGTGGGAAAGGTCTCCACGAACCCCGAGGCCACGACACATATCCTGCTGCTCCCGCAACTGATGTTCGCCATGCTGTCGGTTGGCCTGCAGCCCGTCGACCAGTTCCCGGCATGGCTGCAGCCGGTGGTCCGCAATCAGCCCCACTCGCAGTTCGTATCCATCCTCCGGGCGATCGCGGGGAATGCCGAGGGAACCACGGCGACGCCGAGCCTGTCGGTGATCGGCCCGGGTCTGCTGTGGCTGCTGGGCGTCGTTGTCGTCACGGCGTGGCTCTACGCGCGCGTGCTTCGGAGGCGGCCATGACTGCACTGGTCAAACAGACCTGGGTGCAGACGCAGCGCCTCCTGATCCGGTGGTCGCACGACCAGCAGTCGGTGATCCAGGCGCTGGTGCTCCCGTGCATGTTCCTGATCGCCATCAATCTTGTTTTCGGCAAGGCGATCTCCGGCGCGACCGGCCACAGTGCGCTGTACGGCAGTGTGCCCATGGCTGCCCTGGTCGGCGCTATTTTCGGCTCGACGGCCAGCGGTGTGCTGCTCATGGGGGAGCGGGACAACGGACTGCTGTCGCGCTTCTGGGTGCTGCCGGTGTACCGGGTGACCGGCCTGCTGTCGCGGTTGATGGCCGAAGCGCTTCGGATTCTGGTGACCACGCTGTTGGTCCTGTGCACCGGTTACGCGCTGGGCTTCCGATTCCATCAAGGTGTCCTGGCCGCACTCGCCTGGATCGGCGTGCCACTGCTTTTCGGTATCGGCTTCTGGGTCCTCGTGACGACACTGGCGCTGTACCTGACCAATACAGTGCTCGCGGAGGCGACGGGGATCGGAGTCGCGATGATGTTCTTCTTCTGCACCGGGTATGTGCCGCTCGACCAATACCCGGACTGGATCCAGCCCGTCGTGCAACACCAGCCGATGAGTTACGCCATTGCTGTGATGCAGGGACTCTCGCGTGGCGGTCCCGTGCTTTCGCCCCTCCTCGGGACCTTGGGATGGGCAGCGGCGACGGTCCTCGTCTGTGTGCCCGCGCTGCTGTACGGCTACCGCAAAGCAAGCATGCGCTAGCCGAAGAACTGCTCACCGAGGACGTCGTTCCACCACGACTCGATCTGGACGGGGCTCCATCCCCGCTCCTGGTGCAGGACGTCGAAGGTCATGATCGAACAGGTCGCCGCGTAGACGTCCAAAGCGCGCTCGGGGTCCATGCCGTCGCGCCACACCTGCGACGACCATGAGCCGAACACCTCGCGACGCACGGCGTCGCCGCGTCGGCGCCCCTCCTGATACGCGGCGTCGAGTTCGGCATAGTCGCGCCGACCTTCGATGATGGTGGCGATAATGCCGCCGCCGCGCTCGAACAGCCGCCGGTCGAACCCGATGACGGCGGCCAACTGACCGGTCGGATCACCCGTTGCGGCGTCGAGTTCGGTGCTGGCGCGCGCTACGTCGGCTTCTTCGTCGACGCCGTCGATGAGTGCCGTCGCCAACCCGGCCTTGTTGCCGAATACCCCGTACACGGTGGCTTCGGAGACGCCGGCCGCCGCCGCCACCCCGCGCACACTCGTGGCTGCCCAGCCGTTCTCGAGGAAGCTCTCGCGGGCGGCCGCGACGATGAGTGAACGCGTCAATTCCGCCTGTTGTGCCCGCAGGGCCGACCGGTAGGGCCGTACCTCCGTCGAGCCGTCTGCGTCCGAGATTTCCACGCTCCCACTGTACACCTCAGCTGAGTGTGTCTATATTAACTGAGATAGTCTATAACGAATGGAGTAATAATGAACGAAAGTGGGAGCGGCGTGGGCATCGGCCTCGTCGTCGGTGGTCTTGTGTACGGGGTGGGCGGGCAACTCCACCCGCGCGGCGAGGGATCGAGCAAGCTGGCATACATCGCGTCGATGCTCGGGCAGGAGTCGTGGGCGGCGTCGCACCTTCTGTCCCTGCTCGGCCTGGTGGTCATCGCGGTGACCCTGGTCGGTGCGTACCAGACCTCGGCCTTCGGCGCGCGCGCTCAGATGTGGGTGGCCGCAGCGACCGTCGGCGCCGGCCTCGGCGCGATTGAGCTACTGCCGCACTCGGCTGCGGCGGGCGAGCTCAACAGCCTCGAGAACGGTTACGCCACACCGCTACTCGACCTTCATCTATGGCTGCAGATGTTCGCCACGCCGGCGGTTGGACTGACCACCGCGGCGCTGGCGATTGCGGTGGCCCGAGGTGAGGGAACCGCCGCGGCAAAGACCCTCGCCTTCGTCGGCGCGTGCAGCGGCATCGCCTATGCCTTCGCCGGGCCGCTGACCGGCCTCACCGACGGCGTGACCTTCGTCGTCTTGTTCCCGGCCGCGTTCGGCATCGCCATTTGGTATCTCGGCACCGGAATCCGGCTGCTCGCCCGGCATCGAGCCCCGGTCCGCGTCGACCTGGTCGGTGCGCGATGATCGGCGCGATCGTCCTCTACGCGTCGATCCTGCTGTGGGGGATCCTCTGCGGTGCCGTGGTCTACGAGCACTTGGCGATCATTCCGGTGTGGGCATCGAACCCGCCGGAGTCTCTCGCGATGTGGACCGGGCCCTATCCGGTGAAGTCGATGCACTTCTGGCCGTTCATCCACCCGGTGATCATCGTGACGCTCCTCGCCGCCATCGGTTTGAACTGGGGAAACGATGCACGGAACCTCATCGCGCTGGCCGGAGTGGGTTACGTGCTCGCCGTCCTGCTCCCGACGGCCATCTGGTTCGTCCCCGAACTGCTGCACCTGATCAACCCCGAAACCGACCTCCCGTCGGAGCAGTGGCGGCGGCGTGCCAAGCGCTGGGAAGCGTTGAGTCTGGCCCGCGGAGTGGTCGTGTTGGCACTGATCGTGCCGCTGCTGATCGCCGTCGATATCCGGGGGTGAACCAGGGCACAGTCGCATCGTGGATTTTCGACGGCAACGGGTTGACACGTACGATGGTCTCGAAACCGTAACGAACACTGCCGCCGGTTTGAGGTGGCAGCGGATCCCGGGAGACTCCCCTTATGACTTCGCGTTCTAGGCGCACGCTCAGCGCGTCCCTCGTCGCCGGTGCGACGGCGGTCGCGCTGGTCGCCGTTCCCACCGGTGCGCACGCCGCCCCCTCGCGCGACGGCCTCGACCCGGCGACCGCGCGGACCATCGACGACTACGTGAAGCAGTTCCCCGGCGACAAGGAGTCCAACCGTCCGCCGGACGGCGCCTGCCGCGGCACCTCGAATTCGTGGTCGTGGGGCGTGGGGCCGCTCTGGACGGGCAAGACCTTCCGCAAGGGCATGGTCGTGAACCGGGGCCTGGGCAATCAGACGGGCTTCCTCGGTCAGGTGAAGCGGATCGGCAAGCGCACCTGGAAGATCGATTACCAGCCGATGACCGTCAATCACAACGTCGTCGTCGACATCCTGCACAAGAGGCCGTGGGGCTATCAGGGCGAGATCTATGCCTGGGGAATCTATGCCGGTGACTTCCAGCTGCACTGCCCCAAGTCGATGATGAAGAAGAAATCGACCAAGACGACCAAGTCGAGCACGACGAGCAAGACCAAGAAGAAGACCGAGAGCAGTTCGGACGACGCCTCGTCGCGGACCACCGAATCGTCGCGTACATCGCGTACCTCGCGTGACGGCGAGTCCGAGTAGATGAACCAGCAGGGGGCTGCTCGGCTGCTCGTCGGCGCCGTGGTCGGGGCCGTCGCGGCCGGGGGGCTGGTCACCAGTGCCAGTGCGCCCGCGTCCGCGGTCCCGGGCCAGAACATCGTCGATTCCGCCAAGTTCGCGACACCCGGCGGGCACGGCAACTTCCGTTGGCGCTACTCGTCGTCGCAGAAGAGACTGTGCGGCATCTACCCGACGGGCCGCAGCTACACCGTCCGCTGTGCCGCGCGCATCCCGTCGTCGGATGGGTCCGGGCGGTCGGACTACAACGCCATCGAGATCGGGCGCGCCGGCGTGCGGCGCACGGCCACCGACGGCGAGACCTATTCCGGCGCCAAGCGGTTGTGGCCGGGTCAGACGATCTCGGTAGTCGGGATCACGTGCACCGCGTTCAAGCGCGCGACGATTACGTGTGAGACCCGCAAGGGGGCCTTCCGCATCGTCGGCGGCGTCGCGAAGCTGCCTGTCCGCGGTTCAGCGCAGGGCTGACAATCGCCGCGCTGCCTCGCGCAGCGAGTCGTCGTGCTTGGCGAAGGCGAACCGCACCAGGTGACGCCAGGGCTGCGCGTCGTCGACGAAGGCGATGACCGGGACGGCGGCCACCCCGATCCGGGCGGGTAGTTCACGGCAGAAGCGGGCGGCATCGTCGACGCCGAGCGGGCGCGGATCGGCGCACACGAAATAGGTCGCCTCGCTGCGGTGGACGGCGAATCCCGCGTCACTCAGCGCCGTCGACAGGATGTCGCGCTTGCGCTGCAGCGCTGCGGCCGACTGTGCCACCCAGTCCATCTCGGTGTTCAGGGCGTGCGCGACCGCCGGCTGGAACGGCCCGCTGCCGACGTAGGACATGAACTGCTTCGCTGCGCGCGCCGCCGTCACCAGGGGCGCCGGGCCCGACACCCAACCGACCTTCCAGCCGGTGCAGTTGAACGTCTTCGCCGCGCTGGAGATACGCAAGGTTCGCTCGCGCATACCGGGCAGCGTCGCGATCGACCGGTGCGTGCGGCCGTCGAACAGCAGGTGCTCGTAGACCTCGTCGGAGATGGCGACGACGTCGTGTTCCTGGCACAGCGCGGCGATCGCGGCCAAGTCGTCGTCGGAGAACACCGTGCCGGTCGGGTTGTGCGGCGAATTGACGACGACGGCGGCCGTCTTGGGGCCGAACGCCTGCGCAAGGCGGTCGCGGTCGATGCGGAAGCCGTCCCCGTCGGGGACCATCGGCACGGTGCGCCGCCTCGCGCCGGCCATGGCGACCGTCGCCGCATAGGAGTCGTAGTACGGCTCGATGAGCACGACCTCGTCGCCGGGCTCGACGAGGCCGATGACGGCGCCGGCGATCGCCTCGGTGGCGCCGACGGTGATCAGGATCTCGGTGTCGGGGTCGTAGTGCAGCCCGTAGTGATTGGCCTGGTGGTCGCCGACGGCGCGACGCAGCTCGGGGACGCCGAGGCCGGGCGGGTACTGGTTGCGCCCATCGGCGATCGCCTGCTGCGCGGCAGCCAACATGGTGGCGGGCCCGTCCGCGTCGGGGAAGCCCTGGCCGAGGTTGATCGCATTGTGGCTGGTGGCGAGCGCGGACATCTCGGCAAAGATGGTCTCGCCGAAGGGGCGGAGGCGTTGCACGGTCACCGGACTACGGTGACACATCGGTGTCTCCGGTCACCGTTGGCCGAACCGATTTGTGTTTGCGCTTTCGTGTGTCATAAGCTGATCCGGCTCCCCACGGAGAACACCGGCCCCCTTCGTCTAGCGGCCTAGGACGCCGCCCTTTCAAGGCGGTAGCGCGGGTTCGAATCCCGTAGGGGGTACGCATGAAGTGCAAGCTTCAGGCACAAGGCCCTGTGGCGCAGTTGGTTAGCGCGCCGCCCTGTCACGGCGGAGGTCGCGGGTTCAAGTCCCGTCAGGGTCGCTCGAGGTTTCGGTATCAACCGGCACCGTCTGGCCAGGTAGCTCAGTTGGTACGAGCGTCCGCCTGAAAAGCGGAAGGTCGCCGGTTCGATCCCGGCCCTGGCCACCGAAGAAAACCCGCCGGAATCGGCGGGTTTTTCTCGTTTCTGTGTATGCCAGATCTCAGTCGACGAAGACTGGGATGGTGTCGTCCCACGGCTGGCTGTTGGCCATGTCGGCGACGCGGACGTAGCCGCTCTCGAATTCGCCGGTCGCGGCGTCGACAAGCCGGTAGCGCTGGGTTTGGCGCTGGATGGGCTGGGCGTCGATCAGCACCACACGGACCTCGCCCGGTTCGAAGTCGCACCGCTCCTGCAGAGCGGCGATGAGTTGCTCGTTGCACATGTGGCCGTCACCGAAGTTCCAGCCGATGGCGGTGCTGGTGATGCGCTCGCCGTCGGTGAGTACGTAGTCGGCCTCATCCTGTCCGGCCATCGCCCGATGGGCGAGGGTGAACATCGCGCGGCCGTGGGTGTTGAACGCGCGGAAGGCATACCCCATGTACATGTACAGCGCGGCGGTCTCCGGGCTCCCGTAGAACCGCTCCATCTGGGCGGCGGGCATGCTGGCGATCGCGACGACATGCTGTTCGACCTTCGTCGACGCCGAGGGTTTCATGCACCACAGCGAGGTGTCCCAATTCCCGGCGTAGTAGCGCATGCCGGGCAGGAACGACACCTTTCGCGGGGCCACATTCCCGACGACGACGGTGCCGGCCACGACTGCGAACAGCGCCAGCGGCCAGGCGCTGTGCATGTCGGTGAGGCTGATGTCGGCGTGGCCGACGAAGAGGAACAGCAGGCCGAAGATCATGAAGACGTTCCACTCCAGCGGCACACCCATCGGGATGGACGCAAGGATCCCGAGATGGAACGCCACCATCACCGTGGCAGCGATCGCCGTCGGCCAGCCGCCGTGGCTGAAGAACAACACGATCGGGACGCACAGCTCGATAGCAGTCGCCGCGTGGGCCACCCAGCGGGAGATCCAGCTGGGCGTCAGGTCGTCGGGGAAGTGGGTGAAGAATTTGCGCTTGAGCCAGCGGGGCCGCAACACCGGGTTGTTCGACATCATCGTCGAGATGACGAAGGGGAAGTGGCGGTTGAGCTTCGACACCGCAGCCCCGAGCCAAATCGTCAGGAATATGAGTTTGGCGGCGACGATGATGTCGGTGCCGGTCAGCAGGAAGGCCACGGCCAGCGACCCGTACACCTCTCCGCGGGCGCCGAGGAAGATCGACTTGTCTCGCAGCCCGCAAGCGGCCAGCAGGGCGACGACCATCGCTACCTCCCAGGCCGGCAGTACCCCGAGCGTGCTGTCGATCTCCGGGATCGGCCCTGTTCCGCTGCCGCACAGCGCGACCACCAGCATCACCAGCAGAGCGGCATACAGCGCGACGTCGACGGGGGTGCGCGATGTCCCGCGGGTCAGTGGGATACGTCCTGGCCACGGTGGCAGCCGGATGGTGTTCGGACGCAACCAGTAGAGGACTGAGCCCATCGGCGGGAAGAACCGGTTGTTGAGCGGCCCGAATCCGCAGCCGAGGCCGATCACCTCGAACAGCATGGTGAACAGCACGACCTTCTCGAGCACTATCGGCTCGGTCCACCAATGCGCGATCTCGCCGAGACCACCGATTCCGGGGGTGAGCAGCACGATCATCAGGGCGATCGCGGCGTAGGCGAGGATCTTCACCACGTAGAACAGGTGCAGGATCACGGGGGTCCCGAAGCCGACCTGCGCCCAGTGCTGGGCCATTGGCACGATCTTCTCCGCGCGCGTGCCGCGGCTCCAGGCCTCGAAATCGTCCACCACGGGTGCGTCTTGCTTGAGGAACCCCATCGCCGGACGCTAGCACGTCGACTTAGAACGTGTTCTAGTTTCGTGTGGCGTGTGCGTCGACGTAGACGGGAATGGTGTCGTCCCACGGCTGGCTGTTGGCCATGTCGGCGACGCGGACGTAGCCGCTCTCGAATTCGCCGGTCGCGGCGTCGACGAGTCGGTAGCGCTGGGTTTGGCGCTGGATGGGCTGGGCGTCGAGCAGTACGACCCGCACCTCGCCGGGTTCGAAGTCGCACCGGTCTTGCAGTGCGGCGATGAGTTGCTCGTTGCACATATGGCCGTCGCCGAAGTTCCAGCCGATGGCGGTGCTGGTGATGAGCTCACCGTCGGTGAGCACGTAGTCGGCCTCATCCCGGCCGGCCATCGCATGGTGGGCGAGGGTGAACATCGCGCGGCCGTGGGTGTTGAACGCCCGGAAGGCGTAGGCCATGTATTGGTACAGCGCGGCGGTCTTGGTACCGCCGTAGACCTTCTTCATCTGGGCCGCGGGGACGCTGGGGATCGCGACGAGGTTCTGTTCGATCTTCGCCGCGGCTGACGGTTTCATGCACCACAGCGAGGTGTCCCAGTTCCCGGCGTAATAGCGCATGCCGGGCAGGAACGACACGGTGCGCGGGGACAGGTTCCCGACGACGACGGTGCTGGCGAGTACCGCGAAGAGGACGACCGGCCAGGCGCTGTGCATGTCGGTGAGGCCGATGCCGGCGTGGCCGACGAAGAGGAACAGCAGGCCGAAGATCATGAAGACGTTCCACTCCAGGGGCACACCCATCGGGATCGAGGCAAGGATCCCGAGGTGGAACGCCACCATCACTGTCGCGGCAACTGCCATCGGCCAGCCGTGCCCGAAAAAGAGGACCAGCGGCACCAACAGTTCGATGGCCGTCGCCACGTGGGCCACCCAGCGGGAGATCCAGCTGGGCGTCAGGTCGTCGGGGAAGTGGGTGAAGAATTTGCGCTTGAGCCAGCGGGGTCTCAGGACGGGGTTATTCGACATCATCGTCGAGATGACGAAGGGGAAGTGGCGGTTGAGCTTGGAGACCGCCGCGCCGAACCAGATCGTCAAGAGCACGAGTTTCGCCGCGACGATGATGTCAGTGCCGGTCAACAGGAAGGCCACGGCCAGCGATCCATACACCTCTCCGCGGGCGCCGAGGAAGATCGACTTGTCTCGCAGCCCGCAAGCGGCCAGTAGCGCGACGACCATCGCTACCTCCCAGACCGGCAGCACGCCGATGCTGCTGTTCAAAGAGGCGATGGGCCCCGTGCCGCTGCCGCACAGCGCGACCACCAGCATCACCAGCAGAGCGGCATACAGCGCGACGTCGACGGGGGTGCGCGATGTCCCGCGGGTCAGCGGGATACGTCCTGGCCACGGTGGCAGCCGGATGGTGTTCGGACGCAGCCAGTAGAGGATGGCGCCCATCGGCGGGAAGATCCGGTTGTTGAGCGGTCCGAATCCGCAGCCGAGGCCGATCACCTCGAACAGCATCGTGTACAGCACGACCTTCTCGAGCACGATCGGCTCGGTCCACCACTGCTCGATCTCGCCCACGCCGCTGATGCCCGGTGTGAGCAGCACGATCATCAGGGCGATCGCGGCGTAGGCGAGGATCTTCGTCGCGTACAGGAGGTGCAGGGCGACTGGGGTGCCGAAGCCGACCTGCGCCCAGTGCTGGGCCATCGGCACGATCTTCTCCGCGCGTGATCCTTGGCTCCACGCGTCGAAGTCCTCCACCACGGGTGCGTCTTGCTTGAGGAACCCCATTCGCCGGACGCTAGCACCCCGGTGCCACAGACCGCGAGGCAATGTCGAGGCGTCAGCAGCAGGCGCAGCTGCAATTGCCTGCGGACTCCTTGGCGCCGGTGCTTCGATCCTGCGTGTCCTGGACTGTGGCCGGCGAACAGCAGTCGATGGGGACGGTCTGCGCGTCGTCGTCGACGACGGTGATGGTCGGCTCGATACGGGACATGACTTCCTCCGATAGATTCGATGTATGTCGAATTCCTTCGACGGCTCCGGTTTACCACTGTGATTCGATATATGTCAAGAAGGTAGTAGGATGGCGGCATGCCAAAGGCTCTTCCGCTCATCGACATGAACGCCCCGGTGTGCTGCTCGCCGGTGGCGGCGCAACCGCTCGACGACGAGGCGGCCCTCGAGATCGCGATGCGGCTCAAGGCGCTCGCCGACCCGATGCGCGTCCGTCTGCTCTCGCTGATCCTCACCTGCGAGGCCCTCGACCCGCCCACGACGGGCGTGCTCGCCGGGTTCGTCGGCCTCGCTGAGTCGACGGTGAGCCATCACCTCGGGCAGCTCCGCACGGCCGGACTCATCGGCTCGCAGCGGCGGGGGATGAGCGTGCACCACACGCCTCGTCGGGACGCGCTTGCCGCCCTGGCTGGAGTCCTCGACCCGCACTGCTGCTAGACCTGAATGCGTGGATGTTTCCAGGGAGGTGGCGCAGGCGCGACTGGACGCATGGTCGCGGCGTAGCGTGCCGAATCCCGATGGTGGCTTGCGCGCGTCGGCGGTGGCGCTGACCGTGGTGCGTCGCGACGACGTGCACGGCGTCTGGGTATTGCGGCGGCCGCTCACGATGCGCAGTCACCCCGGCCAATTCGCGCTTCCCGGGGGCCGGCTCGACGACGGGGAGTCCGCG
The DNA here is from genome assembly GCA_002477755.1 of Gordonia sp. UBA7599. GTDB lineage: Bacteria > Actinomycetota > Actinomycetes > Mycobacteriales > Mycobacteriaceae > Gordonia. The sequence goes on along the minus strand of DLKD01000027.1, from coordinate 1,873 downwards.
GTCGATGCGGCACTGCGTGAACTGCACGAGGAGATCGGTATCCGTGTGCAGCAATCCGACGTCGTGGGCATCCTCGATGACTTCCGGACGCGATCGGGCTACATCATCACGCCGGTGGTCTGCTGGCGCGACGACGATCCGCCGCTGGTCCCCAACCCGGCCGAGGTCGCACAGAGTTTCTTCGTGCCGTTCGCCGACCTGGTGCGCCCGCCGCGGTTCGTCTCCTTTGAAGGCCTGGAGCGCCCGGTGATCCAGTTGCCCATCCTCGGTGAGAACGTCCACGCCCCGACGGCGGCACTGCTCTACCAATTCGCCGAGGTCGTCCTGCAAGACCGCCCGACCCGGGTCGAGGACTTGGAGCAACCGCCGTTCGCCTGGCAATGATGGACTAATCCGCTCCGGCGCGCGCCCACGGCTGCTCGTTGCGTTTCCTCCGCTGCAACTCGGCTTCCTGGTCCTTGGCCCAGAAGTCCTCGAAGCGCTCCCCGGGGTGCTTCCCGGGCACCCGGTTCATCAGGCGGCTCAGCCACACCGGAGCAGTTGCCGGTTCCCATTGCGGCAGCAGCCAACTGAGCGACGCGAGTGTCTTCAAGACCACGAACACACCGAACAGTGCTTCCGGCGCGTCGGTGAGCGCGATGCCGGCCATGCCCACGATCAACGTCAGATGGACCACGGCAACACGGCTGATGCCCTGGTTCGCGGCCAGTTCCACCTGCCGAAAGGACCATTGGCGCAGGTCCGTCAACTCGACCATGAAGTCGATCGCGAGAAGCGTGAGGATCAATCCGCACCCGATGGCCACCGCGCGCCAGTCGATCCCCACGATCGATGCGTAGCCGTTCTTGGTGAGCAACAAGAGGATCACAGCTAGGAAGACGGCGTGCGCACCGCTGAACGCAGCGGCCAGGAGGGCGAAGCCGGAGGCGAACGACCCTGTCTGGGCCCCTGGCGTCGCGCCGGGGCCTTGATACCGGAAATGTCCGCGCCGCGGATTCCACCGCTGATGAACGCGGATCCGCCCCCATGCGAACAGACAGATCAGGACGGTCTCGGCCCAGTAGACGACCAGGGTGGTCGCGCCCGTCCAGCCGCCGATGAACCAGCCCAGTGCCGGGATCGCGATCGCGGCGAGCAGCGCGGTCACATGCGCGACGGCCGGTGTGCGACGGCGGATCTCGCTGGTGGGCATGCCTTCCTCTCCGCGGCGACAGGATGACTTCGGGTGGCGGATATTGGTGGCGCCATGGTAGCCACCTGCCCGCGGCAGGGGCCATCGAAAGAACCGTGGGAATTAATCGGACTACGGTCCGGTTATGCCCAGTGGACCATCCGAAATCGATACGAGGAGCCCCAATGACCACCGCCACCGTGACCGCCCCGATTCAGCCCGGCACCTGGACCATCGACCCGGTGCACTCGACCGTCGGCTTCTGGGTCAAGCACCTCATGGTCAGCAAGGTGCGCGGCAAGTTCGAGAACTTCTCCGGCGCGATCACCGTCGCGCAGGACGGCACCCCGTCGGTCAGCGCCGAGATCGCCGTCGACTCCATCAACACCGGTAACGAGCAGCGCGACAACCACGTCCGCAGCGCCGACTTCTTTGACGCCCAGACCTACCCGACGGCCACCTTCACCAGCACCGGCGTCCGTCCCGACGGCGACGACTACGTCCTCACCGGGGACTTCACACTCAAGGGCGTCACACGCCCAGTCGAGCTCAAGCTGGAGTTCAACGGCGTGAACCCGGGCATGGGCGCCGGCCCGGTGGCCGGCTTCGAGGCCACCACCGTCATCAACCGCAAGGACTTCGGCATCGACATCGAGATGCCCCTGGAGGGCGGTGGAGTCGTCGTCGGCGACAAGATCACCA
>DLKD01000137.1 GCA_002477755.1 Gordonia sp. UBA7599 | reverse complement strand
ACCATGAAGAACTCGTCGAGGTTCGACGTGAAGATGGCCAGGAACTTGGCGCGTTCGAGCAGTGGCAGCGAGGTGTCCTCGGCCAGCGCCAGGACACGGCTGTTGAAGTCCAACCACGACAATTCGCGGTTGAGGTATCGGTCGGCCGGCAGATCGGCGGATTCGTCGGGGTGTGCGGTCGCCGCCGGTGGTGCGCCGGGGCCCGGATCGGCGGAATCCGCCTCAGCAGTCGGGGAGTCCACGGTGCCGGTCGCGGTCGGGTTCTCGGGTCCGTCGGCGCTCACCGCCTCATCATGCACCATGGCTGATAGGCATGCAGCCGATGCCCGCGAGCGCGAATACAACCACTGTGCGGTGCTCGCACCGACCCCGATTTCGGCCGCGCCGGCCAGGTCGTCGAGGGTGTCCACATCCCGTCGCAAACCAGCCCAATCGTCGTCGGAATCGGTGTTGTCGGGGGTGATGTCGACGACGCCGGCCACGCGGTGGGCCTGCGCCGACGCCGGCCCGAACAGCGGTGGTGTGGCCACCGTCGCGGAACGCAGGACCGCGGCGGTGCCCGACCCGGCGGCATCGGCGACGAAGGATTGGCGTGATCGCGCCCGTGCGCCGGTCTGCTCGTGGGCGGCCACTGCGGCCTGCAGGGCGCCCGCGGTGAGGGCGGGCAAGTCGGCCTGCAGTAGGACGACACCGGCGATCTCGGGCTGGCGCTGCACCAGTTCGCGTTGACCGTGGAGGAACGCGGCGTTGAGTCCGCCCCCTTCGGGTTCGTCGGCGATCAGTGCGCCGACCTCGCGCGCGGCGGCCGCGATGCGCTCGTCGGGCGTCACGACAATCGGCGTGAACCCTGCGCCGACGACAGCGACGAGGGCGTCGGAGAGCATCGCCAACACCAGCCGGGCACGATCATCCCCGTCACCGGCGAGGCGGGTTTTCGCCTCGGGCAACTGCTTGACCGCTAACACCGCACCCCATGTCACCCGTCCATCATGGCAGGGGTGCCGCGCCGCGCGATTACGCTGGGGGGCATGGCTGCGGCAGCTGCGGAGACGATCGAGTTCACGGCGCAGGTGGAACAGTTGGGCGACCGGCTGATCCTCCGATTCCCCGACGCGGCCAGTGCCGCCCTGCCCTCGCGTGGGCAGGTAGCCGCGATGGTGGGGATCGACGGGAAGACCCGGGACGCGGTGATCGAACCCGACGGCCGTCGCGGGCACTGGCTGCCCGCCGACGACGACGGATTTCCCGGCGGGACGACCGTCGGCGTCGTCGTCGAACCGACCAAGGACTGGCCCGAGCCGGACGTCCCCGACGACTTCGCCACAGCTCTGCGCGCGGCACCCGACACGGCCGGCCTGTGGAACGCAATCACCCCGATGGCGCGATGGGAGTGGGTGCGCTGGATCAACGCGACGGCTAACGCTCAGACGCGCAGCCGCCGCATCGAAGTAGCGATCGACAAGCTGCGCGCCGGCAAGCGCCGACCGTGCTGTTTCGACCTGTCCTCGTGCACCGATCCTGAATTGGCGCGCAGCGGCAAACTCATCGGGACTTGAACGCGCCCGCGACCGTCTAGGCTGAGCGCAAGTACAAGTCGGGCAACCGAGCCGGACGGTGAGAGGAGAGCGTCGTGCAGGCCGTCGTGATGGGAGCCGGGTCGTGGGGGACGACGGTGGCGAAAGTGCTCGTCGACGCAGGAACGCCGACCCGGATCTGGGCTCGGCGACCCTCGTTGGCCGAGGCCATCAACACCACCCATGAGAATCCGGACTACTTGGCCGGGATCCCGCTGCCGGAGGCCCTCGTCGCGGTGAGCGACGTCGAAGAGGCGCTGCGCGGTGCCGACGTGGTCGTGCTGGGCGTTCCGTCGCAGTCGTTGCGCGGCAACCTCGAGGAGTGGCTGCCATACCTGACACCCGACATGACCTACATGTCGCTGGCCAAGGGCGTCGAGACGTCGACGGTGATGCGCATGTCGGAGGTCGTTGCGGACGTCACCGGGGCGGGGCCGGAGCGGATCGCAGTCCTGTCCGGGCCCAACCTCGCCAAGGAGGTCGCCGTGGGCCAACCGGCCGCGACGGTGATCGGCTGCGCCGACGAGCAGCGCGCCGTCGTCCTGCAGGAGGCGGTCTCCACCAACTACTTCCGCCCGTACACCAACACCGATGTCATCGGGTGCGAGCTGGGCGGCGCGGTGAAGAACGTGATCGCCCTGGCCTGTGGAATGGCGGCCGGTGTCGGCCTGGGGCAGAACACGCTGGCCACGATCATCACCCGCGGCTTGGCCGAGACGATGCGTTTGGGCGTTGCGGCCGGTGCCGACGTCCGGACGCTGGCGGGACTGGCCGGCGTCGGCGACCTCGTCGCCACCTGCGCGTCACCGCTGTCACGCAACCGCACCTTCGGGTTCGCGCTGGGTCGGGGCAAGACGCTGGAAGAGGCGCAGGCCGCCACCAACGGCCAGGTCGCCGAGGGCGTGAAGTCCTGTGCTTCGGTGAAGGCGCTGGCGGAGCGCTACGGCGTCGACATGCCGCTCACCGATGCCGTCGATCGGGTGTGCCACCAGGGGCTCAGCGTCAGTGACGCGATCGCGTCGCTCCTGGGCCGGCCGCACAAGCCCGAGATCCACTAACCCAGTTCGAGCGGCGCGCGTGCCAAATGCTTGTCGATGAGTGCAGTGATGCCGCTGATCGGTGCGGTGCCCGAGTTCATCGGTAGCCACAGCGCGACGTAGGGGCGGTGGTCGACGGCGACATAGGCAACGCCGTTGTCGCGGTCGTCGGTGATGAACCATTGGGCTGAGTCGACGACCTGCAGGCGCGATGACGGGGCCAAACCGGGTGGTCGTGCCACCCCACAGCGGAGGAACACCGCGTCGCCGTTGCTCGCGCGCCACTTCGCCGAGGACCCCGTCACCGACTTGTCGCTGTAGGAACCCAGGGTCGTCGGGAGGGCGGCCATCAGTGGTGCGCACGCTTGCTCGGTGCCCGGCTGCGCTGCCATCCCGTCGAGGGGGGAGCTCGTGCCATCGCGCAATACTGCGAAGGTGATGAAGCCGACGATGATCATCACCGGGATGGTGATCAACGTCGCGAGGAACGCCGGGGACAGCCGTCCGTCGTCGTTGCGGGTCGGCGAACTCGATGCGGAGGCGGAATCGGGCGAATCGTCGTCGGCGGTCACGCGACCAGAGTAGCGGCGACCCTAGACTGGGTGCCCATGACATCACGGCCAACCGTCGCCGACGTCGGCGAGCGCGCGCTGCTGACGCAATTCGCCCGCGCCGCCGGTACACCGGGCTCGGTCGTCGGACCCGGCGACGATGCCGCCGTCGTCGACCCCGGGGCGACGGTGCTCAGCGTGGACACCGCGGTCGCCGGGCGGCATTTTCGGCTCGACTGGAGCACGCCCGAACAGATCGGGGCGCGCGCGGTCATCGCGGCCGCCGCCGACATCGCGGCGATGGGGGCGCGCACCACCGGGGTGCTGGTCGCGCTGGCAGCGCCGTCGACGACTCCGGCCGACGTGGTCGTCGGGATCAATCGGGGAGTGGTGGGGTGTGCCGCCGCGCTGGGTGCCTCGGTGCTCGGTGGTGATCTCGTCGAGGCATCTGACGTCTCGGTGTCAATCACCGCGGTCGGCGTTCTCGACGGTCGGGAGCCCGTGCGCGTGTCGGGTGCTCGCCCTGGCGATGTCCTCGCGGTGAGTGGCCCGCTGGGCGCCTCGGCCGCCGGGTATGCGGTCCTCGCCAGCGGCGTCGACCTGCTCAACGATCCTGCGGCGTGCGAAGTCGTGAGCGCATTCCGCTGCCCTGCTCCCGACCTCGGGCAGGGTCCGGTGGCCGCGCGCGCGGGTGCGCATGCCCTGACTGACGTCTCCGATGGCCTTGTCGTGGAGCTGGCGGTGCTGTGCTCGGCGTCGGGCGTCGGCGTCGACGTGGATTCCGGTGCCGTCCCGGTGACCGATGCGGTGCGGGCGGTCGCGGTGGCGCTGCGCGCCGACCCGCGTCCCTGGGCGCTTGGCGGCGGGGAGGACCACGAACTGCTCGGCGCCTTCGCCGGCCCCGATGCGGTGCCGCGGGGCTGGACGGTGATCGGCCGAGTCGTGCCCGATCGCGCCGAGCCGGTGCTCATCGACGGGGAGCCGCCGCGGGTCCAGGGTTGGCAAAGCGTGTAGAAGCGCTAGATTCCTCTGGTGGCCATCTACGCACTTGGCGATCGCGAACCGACGATCGGTGCCGACACCTACATCCATCCCGACGCCGTCGTCATCGGCGACGTGACCCTTGCCGACGGCGTGACGGTCTGGCCGGGAGCCGTGCTGCGCGGCGACTACGGGACCATCAGCGTCGGGGAGAAGACCAATATCCAGGACGGCACCGTCGTGCACTGCACGGTCATCGACGCGACGATTATCGGCGCCCGCTGCACCGTCGGGCACAACGCGCACATCGAGGGGGCCACGATCGGCGACGAGGTGCTGATCGCGTCCGGATCGATCGTGCTCAACGGGTCGTCGATCGGCGACGGCGCGATCGTCGGGGCCGGTGCGGTCGTCCCGTTCAACTTCGTGGTGCCGCCGCGGCGCATGGCGCTGGGCATCCCCGCAAAGATCCGCGAGGGCTACGAGGTCCCGCAGGGTCACATCGACTTGAACACGACGATGTATTTCGAGAACGGGAAGTACTACCGCGAGAACCTGCGTCGCCTGGACTGAGCGATGCCTGCCAAGCCGCTGTCTGAACTCGTCGCCCCTGATTGGGCGGAGGCCCTCGATCCCGTGGCCCCGGTCATCGCCGAACTCGGGGACTTCCTGCGCGCGGAGATCGCCGCCGGCCGACGCTATCTGCCGGCTGGGGAGCACGTGCTGCGCGCGTTCACCCGCCCGATGGCCGACGTGCGCGTGCTCATCGTCGGGCAGGACCCCTATCCGACACCCGGACACGCGGTCGGGTTGAGCTTCTCGGTGGCACCGGAGGTCACCCCGGTCCCGCGCTCATTGGCCAACATCTACACCGAGTACAGCGACGACCTGGGTTATCCGCGTCCGGTCAACGGCGACCTCACGCCATGGGCCGACGCGGGCGTGCTGCTGCTCAACCGCGTCCTCACCGTCGGCGCCAATGACAGCGGATCGCACCGCGGCAAGGGCTGGGAGGCGGTCACCGAGTGTGCGATCAAAGCCCTTGCTGCACGCGAGGAGCCCCTCGTCGCGATCCTGTGGGGTCGCGATGCACAGAACTTGGCGCAATGGTTGCCGGGAGTCCCGACGATCGCCTCACCGCACCCGTCGCCGCTCTCGGCGTCGCGCGGGTTCTTCGGATCGCGGCCGTTCAGCCGGGCCAACGACGCGCTGGTCGGGTTGGGCGCCGAACCGGTCGACTGGCGACTGCCGTAGGGCTCGCTCGACGCGGATTTGGGCTCGGTCGGCGTCAGGGCCAGACGGGCTTGCGCTTACCGAGGAAGGCGTCGACACCCTCGATTCCCTCCGCCCGGCCGCCCAGCGAGGAGATCGACGCGGCCTCGGCAGCCAACTGCTCGACCAGCGTCGTGGCCGGATCGGCACGCAGCAGTGCGGCAGTGGCCTGCAGTGCGGCGGCCGGGCCGCTGGCCAGCGCGACGGCGATCTCGCGGGCACTGGCATCGACCCGATCGTCGTCGACGATCTCGGTGAGCAGCCCGAGCTCAAGCGCCTCTGGTGCGTCGATGATCTGGTCGGTGAGGATGATCTTCCGTGCCCGGACCAGACCGACGATGCGCGGCAGGGTCCAGGTCATCCCGCCGTCGGGGCTCAGCCCGATGCCGCGGTAGGCCGGGCGCATTTTGGTCGACGGACCGCCGACGACGATGTCGCCGAGCATGGTGAGGCTCATCCCGGCGCCGGCGGCCCACCCCTTGGCCGCGACGACGACGGGTCGGCCGGACTCCACGATCAGGGCGATCGTCCGGTGCAGCCGATCGGCAAGTTCGGCGAGGAACTCGGTGCGGTCGACAGCTGTGGCGAACGACGCGACATTGCCGCCGGCGCAGAAGTTCTTCCCCGATCCGTGGAGGAGGATTACCCGTTCGTCGCGCTGACCGGCGAGCAGTGCGGTCAGCGCGATGATCGCCTCGTCGAGGGCGTTGTCGTCGAGGGAGGTGCCGTTGGCGGGGCTGGAGACCGCGATGCTCAATACGCCGTCGGCGCCGGACACAGAGGAGTTCTCAGTCATACCAGCAGCGTAACCCCGCGCGAATAAGCGACGACCCCCGACGGACAGATGCCATCGGGGGTCGCCGTATCAAAGCTAATTAGACAGTGGTCTTGCCAGCCTTCAGGCAGGACGTGCACACGTTCTTGCGCTTGCGGTTGCCCGGGGCGACCTCGACTCGCACGGACTGGATGTTCGGATTCCAGCGGCGGCTCGTGCGCCGGTGCGAGTGCGAGACCGACTTGCCGAAGCCGGGGCCTTTGCCGCAGATGTCGCAGACGGCAGCCATATCGAACACTCCTCGAGTAGTTGGGGATCACTTACGTGGTCTGTGGGTGCGTATCAGCCGACCACGAAGGACGCGGAACGCAACCTGACAAGGATAGCGGCAGCGGGGTACGGCAACCAAATCCGTGGGGCGAAAGCGCCGGACCCGCCCACGGCGCCCGGGCGTCGCGGGCTAATCTCGATACGATGTCTGATTCAGCCCCCACCACAGCACGCAGCGGCGATCGGCCGTCGCGGATCAACCCGCAACTGCTGCGCGATTGGGCGCGAGCAGCGGCCGACGGACTGGCCGCGGCGCGTAGCGAGATCAACGAGCTCAACGTGTTCCCCATTCCGGACTCGGACACCGGCTCGAACATGGCTTTCACGATGAACGCGGCAGCCGATGGCGCGGAGGCCGTGGAAGCTGACGCCGGGGTGGCGGCGGTGACCCGGGCGATGGCAGATGCGGCGGTCGCAGGTGCCCGCGGCAACTCCGGGATCATCCTCTCGCAGGTCCTGGTGGGCGTCGCCGACGCTGCGGCACTCGCCGAGGTCGAGCGCGACTACTCGTTTGCCCGAATGTTCGCCGGCGGCCTGCAGCTGGGCTCCCTGGCCGCGGTACGCGCCGTCAGCGAGCCGCGCGAGGGCACCGTGCTCACGGTGCTGCGCGCCGCTGCGGCGGCTGCCAACGACAACCTCGACGCGGCTCCGGCGGACCTGGCTCGGGTAGCTGCCGAGGCCGCGGCCGACTCGCTCGAGCACACGCCCGAGCAACTCGCCGAACTCGCTTACGCCGGCGTCGTCGACGCGGGCGGTCGCGGCATGCTGGTGCTGCTCGACTCGATGGTGCTGGTGCTGACGGGTGTGGCCAACCGTCGGCGCAACTACCGAGGCCTGCTCGTCGAGGGCAACCTGCCCGTCCAGCGCGCCGACGAGGCTTGCGACGGCAGCAGCGACATGGACTTCGAGGTCATGTACCTGTTGGACGGGACGGCCGACGAGCGCATTGGCCGGCTGCGCGACTACCTCGCCGAGATCGGCGACGCCGTCGTGATCGTCGGTGACAGCAGTAGCGGCGGCGGGGAGCGGTTCTCGGTGCACGTCCACACCAATGAGCCGGGCAAGGCGGTGGAGGCCGGCGTGGTCGTCGGTGCGATCAGCGACGTGCGGATCTCCTGTTTTGCGCTCGACGCGCTGCGTTCGGCGGCGCCCGACGAGCCGTTGCCACGGCACAAGCGCGCCGTCGTCGTCGTCGCCAAGGGGGCCGGGGCGCGCGAGTTGTTCGCCGAGGCCGGTGCCGCCGTCGTCGACGCGGATGATGGCCTGTCTGCCGAAGCGCTCGCCGACGCGATCCGCGCCACCGACGCGGCGCACGTCGTCGTGATGGCCAACGGCGAACTGGCGTCGCAGGAATTGGTGTCCGTCGCGGCCGGAGCCAGGTCGGCGCATCGGACGGTCGTGTTCCTCCCGACGGCGTCGATGGTGCAGTGCCTCGCGGCGCTGGCCGTCCATGAACCCGGGGAGGCTGCCGACGTCGACGCGTACGCGATGGCCGAGGCCGCGTCGTCCACTCGCTGGGGATCGGTGCAGTGCGCCGACGGGCCGCTGATGACGCTGGCCGGCACGAGCGAACCCGGGGACATGCTCGGCTACATAGGCTCCGACGCCCTCGTCATCGGCCACGAGCCGCTGGGCGCGACCACGGCGCTGCTCGACCTCATGCTCGCCACCGGCGGTGAGTTGATCACCGTGCTCGCCGGATCGACCCTCGACGAGGATCCCGAGCTCGTCGCCGAGTTGGAGAGCTACGTCCGGCGCGTGCACCCCGGTATCGAACTGGCGGTATACCCGTGCGGACAGACGGATTCGGTGCTGCAGGTCGGGGTTGAGTGATCGGGTGGGCGCAGCGGCACCGGTGAACCCGGCGACGCCGCTGGCCGACATCCTCGACGCCGACATCGCCGCCAAGCTCGATGGCCTCGACCTTCACACTGTCGGGCAGTTGTTGTTCTATGCGCCGCGGCGCTACGCCCAAGCCGGGGTTGTCTCCGCCGACGAATTGCCCGAGGCGGGGGAGTGGATCACCATCGTCGGGCGGATCACGCGCGCCGATTTGATCCGCATGAAGCGTCGCAACGGCCAGTTCCTCAAAGTTCTCGTCGACGATGACACCCGCGTCTACGAGGCGAGCTTCTTCAACCCGCGCTACATCAAGAACAAGCTGCAGCCCGGGGCGCGGGTCATGATGGCCGGCAAAGTGGGGCTCTACCAGGGGCGGGTGCAGCTCGCCCACCCCGAATGGGCGGTGCTGCCCGACGGGACCGACCCCGACGTCGCCGCTGTCGGCAACTCGATGATGAGCGAGCTCTACGCCGTCGAGCAGGAGGCACGAGAGGCGGCGGGCGACGACGCAAGTCTCGACGACGCCTTCGACCGGGCCATCCTGCCGATCTACCCGGCGACCAAAGACGTGCAGACCTGGGTGATCTGGCGGGCGATTCGCCAGGTGCTGGCCCGGTTGGACGCGGCAGGGCGGGAGGCCGTAGTCGATGCGCTGACCCACCAGCAGCGGCAGCAGCGCGGATTGTTGACCACCGATGAGGCGTGGCACGCGATGCACGTGCCCGACGACATGGCCCAGATCGACGCCGCCCGGCAGCGACTGCGCTTCGATGAGGCCTACGCCATGCAACTCGTGCTGGCCCAGCGTGCACGGCTGGACCGGGCGGAGACCGCACGCGCCTGCCCGCACGTGTCCGGCGGGATCGAGGACGCGTTGACCGCGCGCCTGCCGTTCACGTTGACCGACGGGCAGACGGCGGTTCTCGGGCAGATCGACGATGAACTGGACCGTTCGGTGCCGATGAACCGCCTGTTGCAGGGCGAGGTCGGTTCCGGCAAGACGCTCGTCGCGCTGCTGGCGATGTTGCGAGTCGTCGACAACGGGCAACAGTGCGCGCTGCTGGCGCCCACCGAAGTGCTCGCTGCGCAGCACTACCGAACGATCCGAACTATGCTCGGCGACCTGGGGATTGGCGGCGAGCTCGGTGCGGCCGATGTCGCGACGACCATCACGCTGGTCACCGGTTCGCAGCGGACCGCCGAGAAGCGCCAGAGCCTGCTCGACGTGGTCACCGGCACGTCGGGGATCGTCATCGGCACGCACGCGCTGCTGCAGGAGAACGTCGAGTTCTTCGACTTGGGGTTCGTCGTCGTCGACGAGCAACACCGTTTCGGCGTCGAGCAGCGCGACGTCCTGCGGGCCAAGTCCTCCGGTGGTCGCGTGCCGCACCACCTGGTGATGACGGCGACACCGATCCCGCGCACCGTCGCGATGACCGTCTTCGGCGATCTGGAGACCTCGGTGCTCACCGAGTTGCCCAAGGGCCGTCAGGAGATCTCGACGTCGGTCGTGCCGATGGGCAAGCCCGCGTGGATGAACCGCGTGTGGGAGCGGGCCGCAGAGGAGGTCGCGGCCGGCCGCCAGGTGTACGTCGTGTGTTCGCGCATTGGTGACGAGACCGGCGAGAAGGCGGCGAAGTCCGGCGGCGATCAGCGGCGCGAGGCCGTCGCACTGGTGGACCTGTACGACGAGGTGGTGGCGCGGCTGCCGCAGTGCCGAGTCGGCATGCTGCACGGACGAATGCCGGCCGACGAGAAGGCCGCGGTGATGGACGAGTTCACTGCCGGCGAGCTCGACGTGCTGGTGTCGACGACGGTCATCGAGGTCGGTGTGGACGTTCCCAACGCCACCGTGATGGTGATCATCGACGCCGACCGCTTCGGCATCTCGCAGCTGCACCAATTGCGTGGTCGCGTGGGCCGCGGCGGGCTGGCCGGCCTGTGCCTGCTGGTCACGGCCGCGCCCGAGGGATCCGGCGCATACCGCCGCCTCTCGGCGGTGGCGGCCACGACTGACGGCTTCGAACTGGCACGCCTCGACCTTGCCGAGCGTCGCGAGGGCGACGTGCTGGGCGAATTGCAATCCGGTGGGTCCTCGTCGTTGCGGTTCCTCTCGCTGCTCACCGACGCCGACGTGATCGCCGATGCGCGCGAACTGGCGCGGACGGTCGTCGACGACGGGTTCGTCCTCGACGAGCACCCCGGCGCCGCCGCGATCGTCGACGCTGTGATCGGCTCCCGCGCCGCCTTCCTCGACAAGTCCTGAACCGAGGCGAGGAACCGTATGTGCGTCCGCTGCGTCTAAGGCCGTATGTGGGGGAGACGGATAGTCCTGTCGCGCCGGATGTGGGCGGCGCTGATCGTGTGTACCGCGCTGGCCGTGGTTGCGGCAGGATCGCTGGCCGTCGACCATCGGCGGCCACCGTCGGCGGCTGCTCGGGGGTGGCTCGTCGAGCTCGAGAGGATCCCCCGCGTGGCGGCCCGCCTGCCACACCGGTCGGACTATCAACGCTCGGCGTTCGGTGCGGCCTGGGCCGACGAGACCGACGCGCACGGCGGAAACAATGCGTGCGACACGCGCAACGACATCCTGCGCCGCGATCTCGATGAGGTGGTGACGACGACGGGCCCGCGGTGCGCGGCGACCGTGACCGCCGGCCGGTTGCGCAGCCCCTACACGGGCCGGGTGTTCGTGTTCCGACGTAGCCGCGCGGCGGCCGTGCAGATCGACCATATTGTTCCGCTGTCCTATGCGTGGGACATGGGGGCGCACGCCTGGTCGTCGACGCAACGGTTGCGCTTTGCCAATGACCCGGCGAACCTGGTTGCCGTCGACGGGAGGTCCAATCAGGACAAGAAGGACCTTGAACCGGCGCGATGGATGCCGCCCGCGCGTCGCTTCCACTGCCAATACGCCCAGCAGTTCGTCGCGGTGCTGGCCGCCTATCCACTCTTGCTCGACGAGCCGTCTGCGCACGCGTTGCACCGCGCGTTGACGGACTGCTGAAAAGTGTCTCCACAGCCGCAACCTCGGTGATTATCACCGAGCTCCCTGGTATATGTGCCGATCTCCGCAGGGTTAACCTTGGTCGAATAGCACTTTCGAGCGAAGGAAGCCGATGAGCGCACCCACCGTCGACACCGCCGACGTGACCGCCCAGGTCACTGCCCTGGCCACCGCAGCGAAAGCGGCGTCGCGCAGCCTGGCCGGTCTCTCGACGTCGGCAAAGAACACGGTGCTCGCTGCCGCCGCCGCCGCCGTCGAGGCCGCGCAGGAGCAGATCTTGGCTGCCAACGCCTCCGACATCGCCCGTGCGGAGGCCGACGGCACCGAGGCCGCACTCATCGACCGGCTGCGCCTGACGCCCGACCGGGTGCGTGGAATTGCCGACGGCCTGCGCCAGGTCGCGGGACTACCCGATCCGATCGGCGAGGTCACCGCCGGCAAGACCCTGCCCAACGGGCTGTCGCTGCGTCAGGTGCGGGTGCCGCTGGGCGTCGTCGGGATCGTGTACGAGGCCCGGCCCAACGTGACCGCCGACGCGTTCGGCATCGGGTTCAAGTCGGGCAATGCGGTGCTGCTGCGCGGATCCGGGTCGGCCGCCGACTCCAACGCCGCGATTGTCGCCGTGTTGCGCGACGTGCTCGCCGCCCACGACCTCAATCCCGACGCGGTCTCCCTACTGCCGGCCCACGACCGGGCGAGTGTCACCGCGTTGATCCAGGCCCGCGGCCTCGTCGATGTCGTCATCCCCCGCGGTGGTGCCGGGCTGATCAACGCCGTCGTCGCCAACGCCACCGTGCCCACCATCGAGACGGGGACGGGCAACTGCCACGTGTACGTCCACTCCGCGGCCGACCTCGACATGGCCGAGACCGTCGTCGTAAACGCCAAGGCCCGACGCCCGAGCGTGTGCAACGCCGCGGAGACGGTTCTGATCGACGAGGCCATCGTCGACGTCGCCCTCCCGCGCCTCACCGACGCCCTCAAAGCCGCCGGTGTCACCATCCACGGTGACGAACCGGGGATGGAGCCGGCCGATGAGAAGGACTGGAGTGAGGAGTACCTCTCGCTGGACATCGCGGTGCGCCGCGTCGCCGGTCTCGACGAAGCGGTCGAGCACATCAGCCGTTACGGCACCGGGCACACCGAGGCGATCATCACTTCCGATCTCGCCGCCGCGAACGAGTTCACCAATCGCGTCGATGCCGCTGCGGTCGTGGTCAACGCCTCGACCGCCTTCACCGACGGCGAGCAGTTCGGTTTCGGTGCCGAGATCGGCATCTCCACGCAGAAGCTGCACGCCCGCGGCCCGATGGGCCTGCCCGAACTGACCTCGACCAAATGGGTCGTGTGGGGCAACGGACAGATCCGGCCGGCGTGATCTGAATGACTACCGACGCCACAATCGTCCCCGCCTTCGACTCGGTCACCGATGTCGCGCAGCGCCTGTCGGGCACCGGGTACCTACCGGATTCGGCCACCGCCACCGCGACCTACCTCGCCGACCGGCTCGGCAAACCTCTGCTCGTCGAAGGCCCCGCCGGGGTCGGCAAGACCGAGCTGGCCAAGGCAATCGCCGCCGCCACCGACGCAGAACTGGTCCGCCTGCAGTGCTACGAGGGTCTCGATGAAGCGCGCGCGCTGTACGAGTGGAACCACGCCAAGCAGATCCTGCACATCCAGTCGACCGGTGCGCGGGACTGGGATGACACCAAGACCGACATCTTCTCCGATGAATTCCTGCTCCCGCGCCCGCTGCTCAAGGCGATCTCGCGCGACGAGCCGACGGTGCTGCTGATCGACGAGGTCGATAAGGCCGATGTCGACATGGAGGGCCTGCTCTTGGAGGTGCTCTCTGACTTCGCCGTGTCGATCCCGGAGATGGGCACTGTGCGCGCGGTGCAGCGCCCGATCGTCATCCTCACCTCCAACGCCGCACGCGAACTGTCCGAGGCCCTCAAGCGCCGTTGCCTCTACCTGCACATCGACTTCCCCGACGCCGGTCGTGAGAAGGAGATCCTGGCCAGCCGCGTGCCGGACCTGCCCGACGTCCTCGCGGCCGAGGTCGTCCGCATCATCGGCGCGCTGCGCGGTCTGGACATCCGCAAGAAGCCGTCGGTCTCGGAGACCATCGACTGGGGCAACACCCTGCTCGCCCTCTCGGCGGGGGCGGCACCGGGCACGCCGGAGGCGAACCTCGCCAAGGGGCGCGTCGACGATTCATTGATCGAGCGCACCCTCGGCGTCGTCCTCAAACACCGCCCCGACCTGGCCACCGCGCGCAAAGAGCTGAAACTCGACAAGAGTTGAGCTGCCGATGACCACCGCGCCGCCGGAACTGCGAGCGACGTGGCATTTCACGCAACGCACGGCACTGCCTGTGCGTGCGCCTTCGATCCAGGCTTAAAGCTCCGTGCGCTGATCCGCCCATGATGGCGGTGACTTCCTGCGGGCTGAGCAGGATGGCGGTGAGCTGGTCCTTGGCCACGCTCGGCGGTGCCGCACCCGTTGTGGGCGACCATGTTTGCGGGCCGCCCGGGGTTCCGGTCGACTGCGCGCCGGGGGCCCCAGACGATGCATTGGTGTTCGGCGCTGCGACCGGCTCGTGAGTCCGGGACCGGAGAACCACCATGCCGGCCACGACCACCGCGGATCCCGCGACCACGGCCGCGCCGGTGATCAGCCACTTCTTTGTTCGGCGCGCCGCAGCCGGCGGCGGCGAATCCGTGGTCCGCAACGCCGGAGTCCCGAGCAGTCCGAGAAGGCGCTCGGCCTCGTCGCGGGTCTGGCGCGTCGCGTCGGAGCGGTCGCGCAATGTCCGCAGCAGATGGGCGAGGTCGCCCCGAGTCGTCGGGTCATCGGCGTCCTGGCCGACGATTGTGTTGAGCTCGGCCAGCAACTCGACCTGGCGCTGCGGGTCGAGGTCGGTTCCAGTGACCGACGCGGCCAGGCGCATCAGATAGGCGAACGGGACCGGCGGCTCCTCCGGCAGCGGTACGGGCAGGGACGCACTGCGCTGCGCCGCCTCCTGCACCGCCGTCACCAGTCGGATACCGCTGTCGACGGTCGGGGTCTCGAAATCAATCGTCTCGACCGTGGCAAGGGGTGTCAGCCGCAGGCTCTGGACCGGACCGATCTGTATCGGTAGGACGGGTTTGCCGAGCGCCCGGGCATAGCCGAGCTCGGCCAGGCATGGCCGCGATTTCAACGAGTCGTCCGTCATTGCGAAGACGAACACATCACAGCCACGGATGCGTTCCAGGATCATTTGCCACCAGGCGTCGCCGCCACCGAGTTCCTCGTCGAACCACACGTCCGCGTGCGCCCGCCGCAGCGCCGACAATAGGTTGTCCACCCGGCCGCGGTCGCGGCTGGAGTAACTGAGGAACACCGCGGCGGTCACTGTGCGACCCGTTCGTATTGCCGACCGAAGGCCTCCGGGCGAACCGGCCATTGCTCGCCCGCCGGTCCGCGCACGACCCAGTCTCCCGGCTGCGCCGTAAGTGGACCCTCCAAGGTGTCGATGACCTCCCCGGAATGCGCCGGTCGGGCTTGGACGACGCCGTCACGGCGCCAGTGTTCCCCGTCGACCGGTTGGTAGGTCAACCGGAAGATGTCGTCGCGCACCGACCAAGTATCGCCACCCTCGCCGCTGACCTCCCAGTCGCCGGCGTCGGCGTGCATCGTCTGGCCCGACGCCGACGTCCACGACCAGGGGGCGGTGTGGCGGTGGGCGACGACGGTGCCGGTACGACGGAACTGTTGCCACGCCGGTCGAGACCGGTACCCGAGCTCATGCAGCGCGGACAAAGTCGAGGCGAGGCTGGTCAGTGCCCGGTTCAGTGCGACCGGATCGCTTTGGATGTTCTGCCAGCTCACCAGTCCGTCATGAGCCTTGCGGTCGTCGTCGCGGACCGCGGCGTAGTGCCAGCCGGCCGCCCGGTAGTAGCGGCACCAATCCCGGTGTTCGGCCTCGGCCATGGCGAGTGCAGCGGTGCGGTCGATGCCCAGCACGGCAAGCCGGTCGAGGGGTGCGGCCTCGTCGCCCAACTTGGTCGGTGGAGATTCGGGTGACGCCGTCGCGGAATCCCATACGCGGCCTGCTATCTGCTCGACCATCCACAACGTGTTGCGAACCTGCCGTCTATTCGATCCTCGGTAGAACTCGTCGAGCTGCGCCCACGGCCGCGCCGCCGGAGAGGTGCCACCGAGCTGGGCGACGTACCGATTG
This sequence comes from Gordonia sp. UBA7599, assembly GCA_002477755.1. GTDB lineage: Bacteria > Actinomycetota > Actinomycetes > Mycobacteriales > Mycobacteriaceae > Gordonia. Next base: position 1,705 of record DLKD01000137.1, on the reverse strand, counting down.
TGGATGAGCTTGGCAGCTCGCTCCCACACATCATGTGAACCGCCGGGAAGCAGATCCATGGTCAGCCGGTAGGCCTGCAGGCGACCGACAATCGGCGGGACGTCCAGCGTTTCCGGACCGTCCTGGGCGTGCGCGTAGATCGGAACGTCGGGCAGCCGGGTCGCCAACATGGTGGCGAGCATCGGGTTGCCCCGGTTGTCGGCGATGATGATGGCCACACCGTCCGGACGCCCCGCGCGTGCCTTGGCGACGAGGGTGGCGATCGACGAGGGGGTAGGTCGCTGCGGCGCCGCATCGATCCAGTCCCGAGCCGACGTGAGGCCCTGAAGAGCCAGGCGGATCTCCTGATTCTGCCGGTATTCCTCGGCATCTTCACCGACGAGAGTCACAGTCGGTAGCGGTGGTTCCCCGGGCTCGCTGAAGAAGTTCCGTTCGAGTCGGCGACGGGAGAGATCGGCACACACCGCCAGCGTGAGCGGTGTCGTCCCGCAGACGATGATCCGGCCCGCCTGGCGCTGCTCGACGATTCGGTTGATCAACCGGTGCGCGGTGGCCTCGTATCGGCCGATGGCGTCACCGGCCCACCTGCTGTCCGAACCGCCCAGCTGCCGGGCGCGCCACGCCTCGGCCTGCCAGGGATCGTCGATGCGTACGGTGAGGGGACGACGGATGTGCCCGGCGGGCAGGCAGTGGTTGATGCTGTCGAGCCGGTGCAGGTTGGTGCTCGGCTCGGCCGACAGCAGATAGAGTCGAGTCACCTTGTGCCAGATGGGAAGTGACTGCAGCGCATCGGGCTGGCTGAAGTCCAGGGCGATTATGCGGGCTCCGCTGTGGCGCAGTTCGCCGCGGCGGCCCGCGTCCGCGGGGGTAGTGATGACGGCCAGGGTGCTGTTCTTCTCGAGAGTCCGCGCAATGGCCGAGACTGTGGAGTCGGCATCATCGTCGGCACCCACGATCGCGGTGACGGAGGAATCGAAGCGCAGCCGGAACCGGTCCAGCCGGGACTCCAGTAAGGCGACCGCGATGCCGCTGACCCCGACGAACAGCGCAGCCAGGGCGCTGACCCTCGCGATGTCCAGCGCTACCGGGGCGTGGGCCGGGCAAAGGTGTCCCGCCACATGACGGTCGTCCAGACCGCCGCGGACGACACCGCCGGCCCACACCAGGCCGGTGAAGAACCCTGGATGCGCTTCGTCATGGCACCAGGCGTACGAGCTGAACCCGAGCAGGGCGCTGACGGCCGTGAGCGCCACGGTGAGACCGATCGGGCGTCCGACTGACCGATCCCCGCCGGCCCGCCAGGCGACTGCGCAGGCCAAACCAACCATGACGGCCGCGATCGTGATAGTCGCCACCGAACCCGGCTGTCCGAACCAACCGAGCCACGGACTCACTCGGTCGAGCACCGACGGGTAGGCGGCGACCCACGCCAGATAAGCCACCACGAAAGCGGCGGCACCATACGTTGCGATCCGCAGGCATTTCCGCGTCTTCGCGGTGACCGGCCAGTTCATCCATGGCTCGGGGACGGCCGCGCGGAGCATTTGGCCGCGTATTGGAAGGCGGCGCTCATCGGACTCCTGGGCGGGGCTGGCTATCGAGTTGGCGGCTCGATGCCACTGTGCGTGCTGGACTGGAATTCTGGACAGGGCATTCCGGCCCTTCGGCCGTGGACCTTCGTAGCTGGTCGCCGTCTAGCGCCGAC
>DLKD01000156.1 GCA_002477755.1 Gordonia sp. UBA7599 | reverse complement strand
CACTTTTCGACCGGAGCCGACATTGTCCTCGACTTCATGGCCCAGGTCCGGCCCGATGATGTGTGACCACATCACACACCCGGAGACGTGGCGCGGCGACGAAGGGGATGTCGTCGCCGCGCTCGCCCCGTTCGCGGCACGGAAGTCCACCGCCGAACTCCTGTCCCTCGCGGCCGAGGCCGGGCTCACCGGCGGCACGGTGACCTACCGATTCGGCGCATTCCCCGAGCGACAGCACCATAGCTCGGTGTTCCTTCTGACTTACGAATGATCGAGCGCACCCCCGGCACCGTCCTGACCTGGCGCTGCCCAGCCTGCGGACAACGCTGGGCATGGCGAAACACCTGGCGCGGCCGTCGCCGCATGAACCGCACCAAGCGCGATCACGGGCAGCGCTAGTGGCCTGGCAGTCGCACGCCGGGACACGCAGTGTTCCATCCCGACTACAACAGGCCTGCTTCAAGCGGGACCGCCACACCTGCCAAAGATGCGGGTACGTCGGCCGCCAGGGCGACGGCACCCTCCACGCCGACCACATCCACAACCGGGCCGCAGGCGGAGGCGACGAGCTCGCCAACCTCGTCACACTGTGCAGGCCGTGCCACGACGCCAAGACCACACGTGAGCGTGCCGCCGGCGTCGCGGCTCGCAAAGCGCGATGCCGACTCCCCGCTGAACCCCATCCCGGCCTCCGGGGTGGGGGGTGACCCAGCCGGATCAAACCCTTAGCCCCGGGGGACATAGCACCTGAGGCTCTGTACGGGTTCCCAAGTTTTGCACGCGTCAACCCTGGAGGTTGACGATTCCGTCCCGACCCTGGAGGTCACCAAATTGCCTGGTCCAGTCCCTAAGCGCTCCGATCAACGCCGTCGACGTAACCAGACGTCCGCCACTGACAAGGCCGCCGGCGCGAAGGCGGTCAAGGTTCCTGCCGCAGACAGGAGCTGGCATCCGATCGCGAAGAGCCTGTGGGCTTCGCTGGCCAAGTCGGGCCAGGCTGACTTCTACGAACCGTCGGACTGGGCTTTCGCATTCAGCCTGATGGACGATCTGTCCTACATCAAGAAGGCCCAGGAGCGCGATGAGCGCCGACCTGCGCAGATGCTCCAGACGGTGTACTCGGCTTTTGAGCGTCTGCTGGTGACAGAGGGCGATCGTCGACGCGTGCGCCTGGAGCTCGAGCGCGGCGGCGAGCCCGACGTCGATCCGGCGAAGGTCGCCATCATGGACGAGTACCGGGCCGCGGCGACGTGACTTCCTCGATCCGGTTGTGCGCTGCGTGCAACGGGTCGATGGTGGGCAAGCGCCCGCACGCCGTCTACTGCAGTCGGCAGTGCAAGACCCGTGCGTCTGATCGCCGTCGTCGCGACGACGGCCGTTCCCGCAAGCGGGACCGCGAACGCTACGCCGCAGAGGGTGGCCATCGGCGCGAGTATGCGCGCAGCTACCTCGCCGAGAACCCTGATCGCTGCCGGGAGTACCGCCGACGGCGGAAGGCGCGCCTTCGTGGTGCCCAAGCCTTCCAGTTCTCGGACGCGGACTGGAAGCGGACCCTGAACCGGTACCGGTTCTGCTGTGCGTACTGCGGAGAGTCCGGCCCGCTCACGATGGATCACGTCGTTCCGATCTCTCGTGGTGGCCGCCACAGCATTGGCAACGTGGTCCCGGCCTGCGGACCCTGCAACTTCGGGAAGCACACCTCCCTAGCCATCGAATGGCGTCGCCGCCTTGATGAGCGAAGGGGGGTGATGCCCGATGACAGCCGTTCGTTCGTGGCCTGATGTTGTTCCCCAGGGAGCCAACACCGCGATCGGCTGGGAAGCAGCGAAGTTCGCAACGGACTGGCTGACACAACCAGACGGTCCCGATGCTGGAAGCCCACTCCGATTCACCAGGGAGCAGCTCCGAATCCTGCTGCGGTGGTACGAAGTCGACGACTCAGGTCGGTTCGTCCACCGTCGCGGGGTGATCCGCAGAATGAAGGGCTGGGGCAGGCAAGGATCCGTTCGCCGCGGCGATGGTGTGGTTCGAAGCCTTGGGCAAGTGCCGCATGATCGACGGCCGGCCAGCTCAGCACCCGGCGCCATGGATTCAGATCGCCGCCGTGTCGCGCGAACAAACACGGAACACCATGACACTGCTCGGTCCGATGCTGTCAAAGGACGCGATCGCCGAGTTCGGCGTCGACCTGGGCAAGGAGATCATCTACTGCCGCGGCACCGGTCGCATCGAGGCTGTCACATCAAGCCCCCGCGCACTCGAGGGCGGCCGCCCGACCTTCGTGGTGAAGAACGAGACCCAGCACTGGATCTACGCGAACCAGGGCGTCGAGATGTCGCGTGCGATCAACCGGAACCTGGGCAAGTCGCGTGACGGTGCGGCCAGATCGTTGGCGATCCAGAACGCGCACGTCCCCGGTGAAGGCTCGGTCGCCGAGGCCGACTACGAGACATGGACGGCGATCGAGACCGGCCGATCACGCGCCGCCCTGTACTACGACGCAACCGAGGCGCCGAGCGACACCGATCTCGCCGACCGCGACTCGCTGCGGGCGGGGCTGATTGATGCGCGCGGCGACTCGGAGTGGCTCGATATCGACCGACTGGTCGAGGAGATCCTGGACCCGACGACCCCGGTTGAGGTGTCGCGCCGCTTCTACCTGAACCAAGTCGTCGCGGCATCGGATGCCCTGGTGACGACCACAGCCTGGGACACCACAGCCACCGATGACCGACTCGAGCCGGGCGACCGGATCACACTGGGCTTCGACGGCGGCAAGACCGACGACGCGACGGCACTCATTGCGATACGGGTAGCTGACCGATTGGTCCAAACGCTCGGGATCTGGCAGGCACCGGATGGGCCTCGGGGACGGGACTGGGAAGTCGACCGCGCCGAGGTCGACGGCGTGTTCCGTAACGCGTTCACGACATACGACGTTGTCGGCGCATTCGCTGACGTGGCGCTGTGGGAGTCCTACGTCGATCAATGGTCGATGGACTACCGCAACCAGTTGAAGATCCGCGCATCGAACCGATCGGTCGTCGGATGGGACATGCGCAGCGGGCTTAAGGACTCGACGCTCGCGAACGAGGCACTTGTGGCGGCAGTGCTCGACGGCGCGATCAGACACTCGACCGGTGAGCCCGTCGACACGCTCTTGCGGGTACACGTGCTGAACGCCCGCCGCCGACTGAACCGCTACGGCCTGTCGTTCGGGAAGGAACACCGCGAGTCGGCCCGCAAGGTCGACGGCTGGGCGGCGATGCTGCTCGCCGACATGGCGCGTGCTCGCTACCTCGACAAGCACCCAACCACCGAACGCACCGGGCAAGCGGTGTTCTTCTCGATGTGAAGGAGGTCGCGTGAAAGCTCGTGACGCCGTCGACCTCGCACAGAACCTGCTGCAGGTCCGCGCCTACGAGGCGCGACGCCTGGACCTGCTCAACGCGGCGCTGTCGCCGACGGTGCCGTACTCCGGTGGTGAGCTGGGGATCCCGACACAGCAGTCGGTGTGCTCGGTGCCGGTCGACACGGATGCGAAACCGGCGCTCAAGCGGATGGCCGCCCGTTCGGAGACGAACTTCCTGCCGCTGGTGCTCGACACTTTCTCCCAGGTGATGAAGGTCGACAACTACCTGTCGTCCGACGGGTCGGCGGCCGGGCCGTGGAAGTGGTGGCAGCGCAACCAGATGGATGCGCGCCAGACCGGTTTGCACCGTTCGGCGCTGCACTACGGCGTCGCCTATACGACGGTGCTGCCAGCGCTCACGCCGGGCCAGGAGGAGTCGGGCGCGGAGGTGTTCTGGCAGCCGTCGTCGCCGCGGCAGATGACCGCGGTGTACGGCGAGCGCATGGTGTGGGACCCCAAGCACGGTGGGCCGATCGACGACGACTGGCCGTTGCACGCGCTGGAGGTCAACGGCAACATGATCCGGCTCTACGACGAGTCGGATGTGCACTTCATCGGTGTGAAGTCCCAGCCGCACTCGACGTTGGGCTGGACTGATCCGACGTATCTGCGGGCGGAGAACTTCGCCTACATCGAGTCGCGCCACCACGGCATCGGGGTGTGCCCGATCGTGCGCTACCGCGACCGGGTGCTGCTCGACGGCGAAGAGCAGCTCGGCATCATCGAACCGCTGTTGGCGATCCAGTCGCGCATCAACGAGACCACGTTCGGGATGCTGGTCGCCCAGTACTTCGCCGCGTTCAAACAGCGCTACATCATCGGCTGGACCGCTAAGAACGAAGACGAAGCGATGCGGATGAAGGTCAACAACGTGTGGACCTTCAACGACACCGACGTGAAGGTCGGCGAGCTCAACGAGACCGACCTGACCCGCTATATCGAGTCGAAGGACTCCGGGCTGCTGGACATGTCCGCCATCGGCCAACTGCCGCCGCACGCGCTGGGGTTGACGAAGGTTTCCAACATCTCCGACACCACGCTGGCGGCGTTGGAGTCGGCCAAGGAGCGCAAGTCCGACGAGATCACCACGTCGTTCGGCGAGTCCCACGAACAGGCCTTCCGGCTGGCTGCCTACATCGACGGCGACACTACCGCCGCCGCGGACTTCGCGTCGGAGGTGAAGTGGCGCGACGCGTCGGCCCGCTCGTATGCGGCGACGGTTGATGCGCTGGGCAAGTTGGGGCAGATGCTCGGTGTGCCTGATGAGTTCTTGTGGGAGTTCATCCCCGGCTGGACTCGGGAGACTGTGAACCGAGCTGTCGCCGCACGTCGGGAGTCTGACCCGCTGACCATGCTGTACGACGCGCCTGCAGAGCCCTCGGAGTCGGCGCAGCCCATGTCGTCGGACCTGGTGACCGGTGACCTCACCGACGCAGGCTAGACCGCTCTCGACCGCGGAGTATCTGTACCGCCAGGGCGCCATCACCAAGAAGATGGTGCGCCTGGCTGCCCGGTTGCTGAGCTCGTTGGGTAAGCCGACCACCGACGAGGCGCGAGCCCGGTTCGCCCAGGTTGCATACCGGAATGTGAACGAGGCGCGGCGCGAGTCCTATGTGCTTGCGGTGCGCAACATGGCCCACACGGTGCCCGGTGTCGAGCCGGCACCGCTGCGGCCCTACAGCCCCAAGGCGATCGAGACGATCCTGGCCGACATTGAGCAGGAGAACGCGCAGCGCCGCTCCCGCAGTCACGTCACGGTGAGCGCACCCGACCAGGTGACCCGCGGCAAGTCGAAGGCCACCGTCAGTGTTGCCGGACAGCTCGGGGCACGCCTGGCCCGCCACGCCGACGCGGCCGGGCGTGAAGCGGTCATCGACACCGCCGAGCGCCACGGTAAGAAGATCGGCTGGGCGCGGGTGCTCTCGGGTGCGGAGAACTGCTCACGGTGTGTGATGCTCACCTCCCGCGGCCCGGTGTTCAAGACCGAGAAGTCGGCGACCATCGCCTCCAAGGGTGTGCGGGCGGGCAAGACGTTCCACGATTTCTGCGACTGCAAAGCCGTCTTGGTCCGCGAGGGCGAGGACTGGGACGGGCGCGAAGCCTACGAGCTCTACGAGGACTTGTGGACCGAGGCCACCCGCGGCTACAGCGGGCATGCCGCCGAACTCGCGTTGCGCCGCCAGCTCGACCGCGCCGAGCGTGAGGGCTGGACCCATCAGGAGCTCCTGGAGCGTCTGCGCGAGGAGAACGGGTCGACGCGCGACGACGGAACGGATGCCGACCCGCGTGGCAACTCATCGGAAATTCCGATGAGCATCGCGAAGTGGAGCGAAT